>JAFBAD010000137.1 GCA_019247975.1 Acidimicrobiia bacterium | reverse complement strand
GCGGCTGTCGGTGACCGACGAGGGCGCCGGGCTCGACGGCGAGCAGCTGGCCAAGCTGTTCGTGCCGTTCGAGCGCCTGTCCGCCGCGCAGAGCGGCATCGAGGGAACCGGCCTCGGTCTCGTCCTCGCCCGCCGGCTGAGCGAGGTCATGGGCGGCTCGCTCGAGGTGGAGAGCACGCCGGGATCCGGCACGACGTTCTCCGTGCTGCTGCGCACGGTCGCTCCCGCCACGCTCGGGACGGACGAGGCGAAGTCCGATGCATCGCTCACCGAGACCCGCTCCTACGCGGCGCACCGGCGGGTGCTCTACGTCGAGGACATGGCCGCCAACATCCGCTTGGTCGAACAGATCCTCAAGCGCCGCCCGAGCGTCGAGCTCGTCCCGGTCATGCAGGGGGCGACCGCGCTGGAGCTGGCTCGGAACTGCCAGCCCGACCTCGTGCTGCTCGACCTCCACCTGCCCGACATCGGCGGCGAGGAGGTGCTGCGCCGGCTGCAGGCGGACGCGGCCACGAGCCACATCCCGGTCGTCGTGCTCAGCGCGGACGCGACGGCTCGCCAGCGCGAGCGACTGAGCGAGGCCGGGGCGAAGGCCTACCTCACCAAGCCCATCGCGATCCGGCGCTTCCTCGAGGTCGTCGACCAGACGCTCGAGGGCTGACCCCAGCTGGGTCGTCAGTCAGCGGAACAACGCCTCGGTGACCTCGTCCGCGGGGAAGAAGCTCTCGATGGCAAGCTCCGCGATCGTGACGTCGAGCGGCGAGCCGAAGACGGTCATCGTCGAGAAGAAGCGCAGCTCGGTGCCATCGTCGAGGCGGAAGTGCATCGGGAGCACGGCTGCAGGGGGTGGCAGCACGGCCGTGCGAGCGAGCGACTGCGCCACGTCGGGGTAGTCGGACACCTCCCGGAGCAGGGCGTCGAGACCCGGATCGGCGGTCGCCGCGAGCTGGCGGCGCAGTCGTTCGATGACGTGCGCGGCGTACTCGTCGAAGTTGACGATGAACCGCGAGAGGCCCTGCGGGTGCAGGCTCGCCCGGATGATGTTGGTCGGCGGTTCGAGCAGCTCGGGTGCGACGAGGCCGAGGAAGCCGCCCACTCCCGAGTTCGCCTCGAGCAGGTTCCACGCGCCGTCGATCACGAACGCGGGCCACGGATCGTGGCCGGACAGGATGACCGCGATCGCCTGGCGGACGCTCGCCAGCTCGGGCGCGTCCAGCGCGGACTCCCGGTAGAGCGGGGCGAAGCCCGCCGCGGTCAGCAGCGCGTTGCGCTCCCGCAACGGGACGTCGAGCTGCTCGGCCAGGTGCAGGACCATCTCGCGGCTCGGCTTGGACCGGCCGGTCTCCACGAACGAGAGGTGGCGAGGCGAGACGCCGGCCGACGAGGCGAGGTCGAGCTGGCTGACGCGCCGCTTGGACCGCCACATCTTCAGCAGCTCGCCGAGGCGGGGCGATGCCGGCGCAAGGGTCGTCACGACGCCAACGCTAGGGACCAGTCCGTGGCGAGACGATTACCTCGGAGGGAATCGTCCCGGTCCCGCTGGCCGCTCACGATGCGGGCATGGAAACCACCATCGACATGCAGACAACCATCGATCAGTACCTCGCGACCTGGAACGAGCCCGACGGCGCGGCTCGCGCCGAGCAGTCCCGGGCGATCTGGGTGAGCGACGGCCGCCTCGTCGACCCGCTGCTGGACGCGACCGGACCCGACGCCATCGCCGCGGCGATCGGCGAGCTGCGGGACCAGATGCCCGGCCACTCGCTGACCATGACGACGGTGCTCGACGCCCACCACGACCAGGCCCGGTTCGGCTGGACGGTGAACGCCCCCGACGGCACGGTCGCGGTGGCCGGGATCGACGTGGTCACCTTCGCTCCCGACGGCCGGATGCAGTCGGCGGTCGGCTTCTTCGGTGACGTGGAGGCCGCCGCCTGACCCCTTTGGCGGGTGGCTTATTTGCCGAGGGCGGCCTGGAGATCCCGGACGTGTTCCTGGGTCTGGGTGAGCAGCGGACGGAGCGCCTCGGCGACGTCGGGCAGGCCGGCGCCGTTCGCCTCTTCGACCCGAGCCCGGTACCGCTCGAGCTGGGCGACCTCGAGGTCGAGGTCGGCCTGGAGAGCGGATCGCGAGTCGACGAACGGCGGGGCCGCGCTGGCCGCCGTCGAAGGCGTGCCGCCCAGGAAGGCGATCTGCTCCGCGAGCACCGTCGAGTGGTTGAGCTCTTGGGAGAGATGCACCTTGAGCTCCTCGACGGTGCTCGTGTACTCCGGGCCGGTCACACAGGCGACATGCTGGACGTACTGGGTGATGGAGCGGAACTCGAGCTCCAGGTCCTCGTTGAGCGAGGCGATGAGCGACCCTGTCGCTGCACTGCTCTCGGAATCGGGTCCGGCTGAAGCCACGTCGTACCTCGCTGCGTCGTCGGTGAAGGTTCCGTACTACCCAACCTCGCCCGCCAGAAGTCAGACCGATTCAGGCGGGTCAAGCGGTCACGTCCCTAGAGGAAACCAGGCTCGGGGTCCGTAGCTACTCGCAGCCGACGCCGTCGTTGTCGTTGTCGAGGTCGTAGATGTCGGTCCCGATGACCTGTACCGGGCCTGCGACGTAGGCAGGTCCGTTGCCTGATCCGCCAGCGCAATCGACGTCGCTCGCAATGGGCACACAGCCGCTGTAGTTCGGGTCGCAGCCGCCTCCACGAGGGGCCGCCGTCGTTGGCGGTGGCGGGGGCGGAGGGGGCGGAGGCGGGGGCGGTGGCGGAGCCGTGGTGGGCGGAGCTGTCGTCGGAGGGTGGGTGGTCGGCGGTGTGGTGGTTGTCGTCGACGTTGTGGTCGTCGACGTCGTCCTTCTCGGTACTTCGCGGGTGGTGGAGGTCGTTGGCCGCTCCGTGGTCGTCGTCGTCTGCTCCGTCACGGAGGTAGGCCCTCCGGCCGATCCAGCCGAGTGATCACTGCCGGCGAACGCACCGACGATGAGTAGCGGAACCGTCAGCGCCAAGCACAGACCCACCGGGATCAGCAGCAACGCGAGGCCGCCCTTGGCGCCGGGCGAGCTCGGCGACGCATACGAGGGAGCGGGGGTCAAGGGCGCCCAATGATCGGTCCAAGAGGTCCCGTCCCAATAACGCTGTTCACCGGGTCGTTGACCGTCGGGGTACCACCCCGCGGGCGCTTCGCCGCTCATGCCTTGCACCCCACCTGTCGCCGTCGGGCGAACCGTAGAGCCGCCGACATCGGCTGTCATTAGGCCAGACGGCCCATGACGCATCATTCAGGCCGACGATCGGCGACTTGGTGGCGACGCTCCTACATCCCTAAAGCGCTTCTCACGGCCGCTGTGGCATCCGCCCGAATGACATCTTCCGGCAAGCGCACGACCCGATAGCCATGCTCGGCCATCCAGTCGTCCTTGCGGCGATCGCGATCGATCGCCGCGGGAAGCGAATGCCAATACGATCCATCGCACTCGATCACGAGCTTTCGCGACTCGATGACGAAATCCGGCAGCCATCGGCCCATGCGCAGCTGACTCTCGAATTGCTCACCGAGCTGTGTGAGAACAGACGCAACAGCCAGCTCGATGCTGGTGTCCCGACGGTTCCACGGCCCCCTCGGATATGGACGACCGGCTCGCTGCTCGTCCGTCGCCGTGTCCCACCATCGCTGATGTGCAATGGACAGGCTCTTCCTGTGCTCCTCGCTCAGGGGCCGGCCCTTCCGAGCCCGGGAAAGAGCGGCGCGCATCTGGTCGCCCTTGGGCACTCCCCGTCCGGCCCGGCCGGCCTTACGGGCCAGCTCGATCGTCTCCGGCTTCCCGCGACGTTGTGCGTTCGCCTCCCTCTGTTTTGAGGTCTGCCTTCCGCGCCGGGCGGTATTCGCTGCAGCAGCCGCGGCGCTCGGTGGCTTGCCCTTCTTCGCTGCGCTCATTTTTGCCCGAGCCTCTGCGGACCGAGCCACTCCAACTTTGCGCTGCCAAATTGGCTCGAAAACCGCGCGTCCCTCGGGAGAGTTCATGTATGAGCGCATCTTTTCGGAAATGAGCGCCCTTGATTCTGCCGAAAGCTCGGGACGGCGACGAGCAAGTGGTGGTGGTTCCGGCACTGGCAGGCCAGCACGGCGGGCCCGCGAACGCGCTGTTGCGAGCCGGCCGCACTCGCGACAGGCGTAGCCTCCGTCTCTCTTGAGGCGCAGATTGTCGGCGTCGAGCGTGTGGCCGCGCGCGCAGATCTCCGGTATTCGTGACCGCCTGCCGTCCCCCACTCAGCAATGGTGGCTCCAGGTGGGTCGCGGGTGTAGAGCCGGACGGCTCATTTGTTCTGCTGAGACGGAGATGGAGCAGCGACATGGCCACGTCGTCATCGACATCACTCTCCCGCGAGCAGCGTGCGAGCGAGGTCGATCGCCGCTGACGGGCTGGCGAAGAAGTGCTGCGAGCCGGCGTGCAGGTCGCGGAACGCACGCTGCAGCGGTCCGTCCCGCAACGCCCGTGTGCCGGCCAGCAGGTACGCCTGCCGGGCGATGTCGGCACCGCCCTGGTTGACGTGGCGGCACGCCTCGCGCACGAGGTTCGCCGTACGCGGTGTGATCGAACCGGCGGCTTCCGCCTCCGCCTCGGCCGCCGCGACGACCTCGTGCACCCACGCTCGTCCGGCCCGCCATCGGCCTTCGAGCTGCCCGTACTCGAACAGGAACCGCTCGCTCTCGCCGAGCGATGAGGCGGCGCCCATCCGGGCGATCGACGCCACGCCGGCGAGCTCATCGAGGGCACGACGGGTCACGCCCAACGCCCAGCCTGCGTGCCCAGCGGCCGTGAGCGGCAGCACGCCGAGCGCGTAGCGCGGCCCGCCCCGATGGATCGTCGGGTTGAAGAAGTCGAACGACCGCCGGCGCGGCACCCGCACGTCGTTCAACCGGTAGTCGTAGCTGGCGGTCGCCTGCAGCCCGAGCACGTCCCAGTTGCCCTGCAGCTCGGCCTGGGCGACCGGCAAGGAGACGAACAGGTACTCGGCGTCGGTGCCGTCGGTCGGCGTGGTGAGCACGCCTGCGCCCGCCCAGTCGGCGTGGTCGATGCCGCTGCCGAACTGGTAGTCGCCGCTCACGACGAGCGTGTCCCCGTCGACCGCCGCGGTGCCGTTCGGGGCGAACTGCCCGGCCATCGAAGGCACCCCGTCGGCGAACACCTCGGCAACGCCGTCGTCAGGGAGATAGGCGGCGAAGAACGTCGTGGTCACGTCGGTGGCGAAGTGGCACCAGCCGATCGACCCGTCGGCCTGCGACACCTCCTCGTAGACGTCCACGACGTCGACCAGCGGCAGGCCCTTCCCGCCCGCCTCCTTCGGGACCATGAGGCCGTTGAGATCCGCCTCCTCCAACGCGTCGAGCGCGGCCCGGGAGACCGTCGGCCCGGCGACGTCTCCTTCGGCGGCGAGCGTGTCGTACAGGTCGCGCGCAGCCGCGAGCTGGGGTGTGGTCATCCCGGGATGATGGCGCTCATCCAGATCCGGCGCCGGACGACGTGCGCACGTCGGGGCCGCGGCGCACGTTTCAGGGACGCTTTCCCGGCGATGGCCTGGACCAAGTCCCGGAAAGCGAGGCGCTCAGCGCGCGAGCCCACACCCTCATCTGCTCCTGAGAAATGCCGATATGGGACGTCTCACCCAGACGTCCCGGAGCGGTGCGCTCGGAGGGCTCGACAGCGATGAAGAACCACTTCGAGTTCGCCTTCGATGCGGCGCTCATCGGCATGTCGCTCGTCTCGACCGACGGGCGCTTCCTCGACGTCAACCCCGCGTTCGCCGCCATGCTCGGCCTCGAGCGGTCTGACCTCATCGGGCGGACCTTCCAGGAGATCACCCACCCCGAGGACCTCGAGGCCGACGTCGGCCAGCTCGAGCGCTGCCTCTCGGGTGAGATCGACGGCTACGAGATGGACAAGCGGTACATCCGCTCCGACGGCCGCGAGATCTGGGTGCACCTGCACGTCGGCGTCGTCCGTGACCCGGCCGGTAGCGCGCTCCACTTCGTGTCACAGGTGCAGGACATCACCGAGCAGCTCCACCAGCTCGACGCGCTCGAGACGTCGCGCGCCCGCTTCGCCGCGATGGTCGAGCACGGCAGCGACCTGATCGCCATCTGCGACATCGAGGGCAAGCTGCGCTACGCGTCGCCGGCGTACAGCCGCGTCCTCGGCCTCGACCCCGAAGGGGCGATCGGCGTCGACCTCCTCGAGCTCGTCCACCCCGACGACCGCGAGAAGGTGATCACGATCGGCGCCGAGCTGCTCGACCAGCCGAAGGGGTCGATGACGTTCGACTTCCGCTTCGCGCACGCCGACGGTTCCTGGCGTTGGGTCGAGGCGACGCTGACGAACCGGCTCGAGGATCCCGCGGTCGCCGGCTTCGTCGTGAACACGCGCGACGTCACCGAACGGATCGCGACCACCGAGCGCCTCACCCACCAGGCCACCCACGACCCGCTCACCGGACTGCCGAACCGGACGCTGCTCGAGGACCGCCTCGTGCAGGCGCGTGCGTCGGCCCGGCGACACGCCGAGACGCTCGCGCTCCTCTACCTCGACATCGACTACTTCAAGGTCATCAACGACCGGCACGGGCACGTCTTCGGTGACCACGTGCTCGTGGCGGCCGCCGAGCGGCTGACCGCGTCCGCGCGCACCGGCGACACCATCGCCCGGCTCGGCGGTGACGAGTTCGTGATCGTCGCAGGGCTCGCCGACGTGCGCGCCGCCGACGAGCTGGCGCGGCGGATCTGCCGAGCGTTCGACGACCCGTTCACGATCGACGGGCACCTGGTGCAGACGTCGGTGAGCATCGGGCTCGCGATCGACGACGGCTTCGACACCGGCGTCGGGCTGATCGAAGCGGCCGACCACGCGCTGTACGAGGCGAAGGCGGCCGGCCGAGGTCGGTGGGCGTGGTTCGAAGCCTCGGGCTCCGAGCTGACCGCAATAGGCGCGGCCGCGACGCAGCCGGACACCCCGCTCTCCCCCGAGCTCGCTCGTCTGGCCAACCGATACCGCGCCAACCTCGACGCCGCCGCCCAGCCGCTGGTCGTGCACATCGAGGGCCAGGTCGTGGCGGTCACGGCCGCGTCGGTCGAGCTGCTCGGCTACTGCACCGGCGAGGAGCTGCTCGGCCGTCACCTCTTCGACTTCGTGATGAACCTGTCGCTCGATCCGGCCTCGGCCGCGGACCGCGCCGCGCTCAGCGAAGGCTGGGCCGAACCCGTCGTCGCCGAGCTGCGGCGGAGCGACGGCTCACCGGTGGTCGTCGAGGTGAGCACGCTGCCCGTCATCTGGGACGGCCGGCCCGCGCACCAGCTCCTACTGTGCCCGATGGATCCCGACTGGCGCGACCTCGCCAGCGCGGCGCAGGTCGAGGCTCGCGGTGAGCCGGCGCTGGTCACCGATCTCGACCTGCGGATCGTCGCGTGGAACGAGGAAGCGGCGGCCATCTTCGGATGGGACGACCGGCGGGCCCTCGGGCAGCCGCTCGGCACCGAGGTCCCCATCTCCACCGGTGACGGCGGCATGGGTCGGGCGCTCGCCGAGGTGTTCAGCATGGGCGCCTGGACCGGACCGGCCCACCAGCGGCTCCCGGACGGATCGGTCGTCGCCGTCGAGGTGTCGATCGACCTCGTCCGCAGCTCGATCGGTCGACCGATCGGGTTCTGCATCGCATCCGGCGTCGACGCGGCGCCCGCCGACGCGGAACGTGACTCGGAGCTCCTCGCCGAGCTGGCCCGCGCGGTGGACCGCAACGAGCTCGTCGTCGCCTACCAGCCGATCGTCGACGCCGACGGCTGCACAGTGAAGGTCGAGGCGCTCGTGCGCTGGCAGCACCCGAGCCGCGGCCTGCTGCTTCCGGGCTCGTTCGTGCCGGCCGCCGAGCGGTCGCCGTGGATGCGCGCGCTCACGAGCGACGTGCTCCACCAGGCGTGCGAGCAGGTGGCTCGCTGGCGGGCCGATGCGGCGCCGGACCTCGAGCTGACCGTGAACGTCTCGGCCCGCGACCTGGCCGACCCCGCCCTGATCGACGACGTGCTCGACGCGCTCCGGGCCACCCGCCTCCCGCCCGAAGCGCTCTGGCTCGAGGTCACCGAGACGTCGGTCGCCATCGACGACGACGTGACGATCGCCGGGCTCGCACAGCTCAAGTCGATCGGCGTCCGCCTCGCACTCGACGACTTCGGCACGGGCTTCGCGAACCTCGCTCAGCTCCACCGCTTCACTCCCCAGGCGCTCAAGATCGACCGGGTGTTCATCGACCGGCTCGCGGCGAACGAGCACGACGCGACCATCGTGCGGGCCGTGCTCCGGCTGGGCCGGGACCTCGACGTCACCGTGATCGCCGAGGGCGTGGAGACCGTCGACCAGCACGCCCGGCTGCGGGAGATGGGGTGCTCCCTCTTCCAGGGCTACCTGTTCTCCGGCCCGCAGCCACCGGACCCGACGCCGCCGTGGCTCACGCGCGCGCTGCGGCCCCGAGCCGTCGAGACCCCGCCATCGCGCGAGGCCGATCGGGTCGACGGCTGATCGACGCTCCAGCTCCTGCATCGGCCGCTGCGTCGTCGGGCAACTGGCGGGCATCGACGGTAGGCGCGCGCGAGCGTGTCGGGGTGCAGACCTGGGCGGTGGGCGACGCGACGATCACGCGAGTCGAGGACCCGGGCTTCGAGCTCGTGCTGCCGCAGGACGACGCCACGATCGCGACGTTGCAGGCATCACCGTGGCTGGCGCCGCACTTCGTGGACGGCGACTGGTCGCTCGTGGTCGGCTCGACGGCCACCGTCATCCGCTCGGGTGACCGGACGATCGTGGTCGACCCGTTCCTCGCGTTCGACGATCCGACGCGCCTCGACGCGCAACTGGACGCGCTGCGAAGTGCGGGCTGCGATCCGGCCGAGGTCGACGTCGTCGTGAACACCCACGTCGACGGCATCGGCGCCAACCTCGCGAGCGACGGCACGCCGGCGTTCCCGAACGCGCGCTACCTGGTGCCGCGCGAGGAGCTCGACGCGCTGACCGCCCGCTGGACGGGGGAGAAGGAGTCGATCAACTCCGCCCGCGACCTCAAGGAGCAGCTCGAGGCGCTGCGCGGGGAGTCCGAGCGCGCCGAGCGCGACGGCGACTACGCGAAGGTCGCCGAGCTGCGCTACGGCCGCATCCCGGCGCTGGAGAAGGAGCTCGAGGCGGCCGACGAGGCCTCCGCGGCCGCCGGCCCC
>JAFBAD010000121.1 GCA_019247975.1 Acidimicrobiia bacterium | reverse complement strand
CACCCGGACCGCCACGGCGATGGCGAACGGGGACCCAGCGCCGGCCAACCCGAACATCCACGAGTTCCACTTCACGGTCGACGTCTCGGGTTCGTCCGGCCAGATCGCAACGCTCGTCATCTCCAACGAGAGCGGGGCGGACGGCGGCCCCGGCGACATCGACGCCGGCCCGATCAAGCTCCCCTGACCGCCGATCGGCGAAGCGGTTGCGCTGGCGGTCGCCAGAGCGATCCTCAGCGCAACCACCTCGGAAGTTGTCAGGGGCGGTGCGCACGCTGAGCGGATGGATCGGTTGGATGCGGTAGCGGCGGCGATCGCGGCCCGGCACCTCGGGTTGATCCCGGGGGCCGAGGCCCGGCGGGTCGGGTTCACCCGGGCGCAGGTCCGCCATCGGGTGGCGACCGGTCGCTGGGTCCGCCTGACCCGCGACCTCTACGCGATCGCCGGGGCCCCACTCACCTGGCAGCGCGCGGTCCTGGCGGCGTGTGTGGTCGGGCCATCCGGCACGGTCGCATCGCACCAGAGCGCGGCGGCTCTCTGGCGGCTCGCCGACCCTGGGCGGACGCCGCACGTGACCGTGCCCCGGTCGGCCAGCGGTCGCGTCACCATCGCCCGAGTGCACCACGCCGATCTCGATCCCGCGGACATCACCCGGATCGGTCCGATCCCGGTGACTCGTGTGCACCGCACACTGGTCGACCTCGCTGCGGTAGCGACCACAACCGCCCTGGAGCAGGCGGTCGACACCGCGCTGGACGGTGGCCAGACGTCGCTGCGCTCGATCGAGGCAGCGATCGGTCGCGCCCAAGCGGGTCGCGGGAGGCCCGGTGTCGCCGCGCTGCGCACCGCGCTCGCGGCGTGGACCGACCCGATCCGGCCGGGGAGTCCGGCCGAGGCGCGACTGCTCCGCCACCTCCGCGACTGGGGGTTCCTCGACCCGGTGCGCCAGCACGAAGTGCGGGACACCGAAGGGGTGATCGTCGCCCGCATCGACGTCGCCTGGCCGGAGGCGCGGGTCGGGCTCGAATACGACGGCCGGCTGCCACACGGTCCTCGGAGGGTCGAACACGACGAACGCCGCCACGCAGCGGTCGAGGCCTTGGGCTGGACCCTCCACCACGCCAGCCGGGCTGACCTCCGGCCGGGCGATCGCCGGCTGCCCGACCTCCTCGCCCCGCTGCGGCGGCGACCGGCCGCCTGACGGCCCGGGATCAGCACTCGCGGGTTGCGAGTGCTGATCGGAGGTGGTTTGCTGTTAGCACTCAGACAGCAAGAGTGCTAACGGCGCACGTGCCGATCGAACACAGGGAGCATGCATGCCCAAGATCATCGCCTTCGACGAGCAGGCCCGCCGAGCCCTCGAGTCCGGCATGAACCAGCTGGCGGATGCGGTTTCGGTCACGCTCGGCCCGAAGGGTCGCAACGTCGTCCTGGACAAGAAGTGGGGCGCCCCCACGATCACCAAGGACGGCGTCAGCGTCGCCAAGGAGATCGAGCTCGAGGATCCGTACGAGAAGATCGGTGCGGAGCTCGTCAAGGAGGTCGCCAAGAAGACCGACGATGTCGCCGGTGACGGCACTACCACGGCCACCGTGCTGGCCCGGGCCATGGTCCGCGAGGGCCTGCGCAACGTGGCCGCCGGCGCCAACCCGATGGACCTCAAGCGAGGCATCGAGCAGGGCGTGGAGGCCGCGGTCGAGTCGCTGCGCCAGCTCTCCAAGGACGTCGACTCGAAGGACCAGATCGCATCGGTCGCCGCCATCTCGGCGAACAACGACACCGAGATCGGCTCGCTGATCGCGGAGGCGATGGACAAGGTCGGCAAGGACGGCGTCATCACCGTCGAGGAGTCGAACACCTTCGGGATGGACATCGACCTCGTCGAGGGCATGCGCTTCGACAAGGGCTACATCTCGCCGTACTTCGTGACCGACCCGGAGCGCATGGAGGTCGTCCTCGACGACGCCTACATCCTCCTCGTCAGCTCGAAGATCACCGCCGTGCGCGACCTGCTGCCGGTGCTCGAGAAGATCATGCAGAGCGGCAAGCCGCTGGCGATCATCGCCGAGGACGTCGAGGGCGAGGCGCTCGCCACCCTCGTCGTCAACAAGATCCGCGGCACCTTCAAGTCGGTCGCCATCAAGGCGCCGGGCTTCGGTGAGCGGCGCAAGGCGATGCTCGCCGACATCTCCATCCTCAGCGGTGGCCAGGTCATCTCCGAGGACGTCGGCCTCAAGCTCGAGAACACCACCCTCGATCTGCTGGGCCAGGCCCGCAAGGTCGTCGTCACCAAGGACGAGACGACGATCGTCGAGGGGTCCGGTTCCGACGAGGACATCAAGGGCCGCATCCAGCAGATCAAGAACGAGATCGACAACACCGACTCGGACTACGACCGCGAGAAGCTCCAGGAGCGGCTGGCGAAGCTGTCCGGCGGCGTGGCGATCCTCAAGGTCGGCGCGGCGACCGAGGTGGAGCTCAAGGAGGTGAAGCACCGCATCGAGGACGCGGTGTCCACCGCCAAGGCTGCCGTCGAGGAGGGTGTCGTGCCCGGCGGCGGCGTGGCCCTGCTGCGCTCGCAGGCCGCGGTGCTCGACCTCATCGGCAAGCTCGAGGGTGACATCGCGACCGGTGCCCGCATTGTGAGCCGTGCGGTCGAGGAGCCCCTCAAGCAGATCGCGGTCAACGCCGGCCTCGAGGGTGGCGTCGTGGTCGACAAGGTCCGCAACCTCGAGGGTGGCAACGGCTTCAACGCCGCCACCGACGAGTACGAGGACCTGACCACCAAGGTCCCCGACGCAGCCAAGGTCACCCGCTCGGCGCTGCAGAACGCCGGCTCGATCGCCGGCCTCTTCCTCACCACCGAGGCCGTGATCGCCGACAAGCCCGAGGACAAGGCCCCGGCCATGCCGGGCGGAGGCATGGAGGACTTCTAAGCCTCCCCAGCAGTCCCCCCAGACGAGCCCGGGCCCCAGCGCCCGGGCTCGTCCCGTTTTCAGAGCGCGGAGGTGGCGCGGGCTCGGAGCTCGTCGGCGAGGTGGCGCAGCCGGCGCTCGACCTGGGTCGAGCGCCTGAGGGACCGGGCCAGCTCGCGGTCGAAGTGGTCGCGGTGGGGACCGAGCCAGCCGTCGGTCGCGACGGCGGCGTCGGCCGCCTGGCCCCGGCGGACCTCGGCGAGGCGCACCGCGGCCGAGTCGCACGCCTCGGCGGTGCGCCGCGCCCAGGCCACGTCGACCGGCTCGGGTGCGGCGCTCACGCGGCGTTGCCGCCAGCCGCCATGATGTCGCCGTTGATCTGCTGGACCCGGCCCCGCAGGGTCTCGAGGTCCTGCTGGATGCGCTTCAGGGTCGAGCTGGTGCCCGGCCAGTCGTTGCGGAACACCGACGCGAGCTCGCCGTCCCACACGTTCGGATCGGAGAGCGTGGTGCCCTCGCGGTCGAGGAGGTTGATCTGCTCGAGCAGACCCTGGTTGATGATCGTCTGCATCCGGGTGACCGACTGCTTGGCCTCCGGGCTGGACAGGACGCGGCCGCTGGGCATGAGAGGTTCCTCCGTACGATCGGCGGGTTGACGGTCGGACGGTATCTTTCAATCACTTTCATGTAAAGCTGCGATCTGCACGATGTCGCGCTCGCCGCCGCAGACGACGTAGCCCCGGCCCCGGGTGAGGGCGACGATCGACCGGCGGGGGAGCATGGTGCCGGCCAGGTCCCCGTCGAGGTCGAGGTCCGGCTGCAGCAGGACGGCGGCCCGGCTGGCCCGCACCGGCCGGGTCCAGTGCCCGTAGGCGGCACGCAGGGCTTCGTTGCGGCCTGCCGCGACGACATGGAGGCCGGCCCGGCGAAGGGTCAGCAGCGCGGTGAGCGCGCCGGCCGTGTCGTCGACCAGGTCGGCGTCGTCGACGAGCACGAGCACCGGTCCCGAGGCGGCGGCGAGCTCGCTGATGCGGGGGTCGTCGGCCCGCAGGACCGCGTCGACGTCCGGGCTCGTCTCGAGCGGCGACCGCCCGGCGGTGACGGCCACGATGTGGACGTCGGGCTGCGCCGAGCGGGCGACCCCGGCGATGGTCGCCAGGGTGGTCGACCGGCCCGAGCGGGAGGGCCCCGCGACCAACGCGTGCTCGCCGGGGTGCAGCGTCAGCGCAGCCACCCCGAGCGTCGCGCTGCTGATGCCCACCGGCAGGACCCAGCGGTCGTCGTCCAACCGGGCGGCCGCTGCGATCAGCTGCGGGTCGACCTCGGTGGGCAGCACGCCGATCGCCACCGGTGGTCGCGCCACCTCGTTGGCGTGCCGCGCGGCCAACCGGGCCACCGCAGCGGTGACGCCGTCGGCCGGTCGGGCGACCTGCACGACCAGCCCGCCGTCGGCGAGGACGGCTCCGCCCGGACCGAGCGCAGGGACGTCCGAGGTCCGCAGCCCGACCGACGAGAGCTCGATCGGATCACCGGTGCGGAACAGCCAGCGCTGGCGGACGAGCGACTGCAGCCACGCCGGCACCGCGCCGAGCCGGTCGGCGGCGACCACCGTGTGCAGGCCGTGGTCGGGACCGTCGGCGAACACCCGCTGGAGGTCCTCCATCACGCCGCTCAGGCTGTCGTCCCACTGGGCCCTGAACGCAGCGAGCCCGTCCAGGACGAGGACGACGCGCGGCGACTCCGCGCCATCCGTGCCGGCGCGGCGCCGATCGAGCTCGGCCCGCAGCCAGCGCACCAATCGCAGCTGACGCTCGGGCTCCGCGGCGGTGACCACCGAGCCGACGTGAGGCAAGCCGGCGAGCGGGGCGAGGTCGCCCGCGCCGAGGTCGAGCGCGTGGATGTGCAGGTCGTCGGCGGAGGCGCGGGCGGCCAGCGCGAGCACCACCGACGCGCACGCCGTGGTCGTGCCGCTGCCTGGGATGCCGGCGAGGAGGAGGTTGCCGCCGGCCGGGTCCCAGCCCACCGGGTATTGGGTCTGCGCGTCGGGATCGTCGGCCAGCGCGAACGGAACCGCCGGTCCGGTCGCCCCGGCGAGTGCGTCGAGCGCGTCGAGGTCGACCTCGGACGGGAGGGGATCCGGCCACGGCCGCCGAGGGAACGGCCGGCCTGACCGGCGATGGGCCTCGACCGCCGCGTCGACCAGGCGCTGGAGGTCGCTCTCGGTGCCGGACCCGGCCGCGGCCTCGACCGCCGGCGGTTGCGGACCGAAGCGGAACGGACGGACCTCGACCGGCCCGTGCCCGAGCGCGGTCGCGACGCCGGTCGAGAGCGCGGTCTGCACGGCGACGACCTCGCCGGGGCCGAGGCGGACGAGCGCGCGACCGGGCTGGTTGCGGCCGATGCGCGCCGCGTCGGGCCGGTCGATCACGTCCTCGGAGTCGGACGCGTCCTGGACCCGCAGCGCGATGCGCAGGTTGGTGTTCGCCCGGATGTTGTCGCTGATCGCACCCGATGGCCGCTGCGTCGCGAGCACGAGGTGCACGCCGAGGCTGCGACCCCGCTGCGCGACGCCGACCAGCGAGTCGACGAAGTTCGGCAGCTCGGCCCGCAGCGTCGCGAACTCGTCGACCACCACGACGAGTCGGGGGATCGGCTGACCTGGCGCGCGCCGCCGGTGCTCGGTGAGATCGGCGGCGCCGGCCTCGCGCAGCGCGCGCTCGCGGAAGCGGAGCTCGGCTTCGAGGCAGCGGAGCGCACGGGCGGCCAGCGACGCGTCGAGGTCGGTCACGAGACCGACGGTGTGGGGCAGTCCGGCGCAGCGGTCGAACGCGCTACCGCCCTTGAAGTCGACGAGCACGAAGGTCAGGTGGTCCGGTGAGCAGCCCGCTGCGAGGCCGGCGACCAGCGTGCGCAGCAGCTCGCTCTTGCCGGCACCGGTGGTTCCTGCGACGAGGCCGTGCGGACCGTCGCGGACCAGGTCGACCTCGAGCACGCCGTCCTCACTCACGCCGAGCGGTGCGAGCAGGTCGGGATCGTCTCCCGCTGCGACCCAGCGGGCCAGCAGCTCGTCGGCGGTGGGTGGGTCGAGCGCGAGCAGCGGGAGGAGGCCGACCGTGCCGGGCAGTCCAGCGCCGGCGACATCGAGCTCGGGATCGTCGTGGCGCGCCAACGCCCGCGCGACCAGCCGGGCGGTGTCGTCGGTGACGCCCGCCGCGAGCACGTCGTCGAGCCGCTCGCCGTGGTCGACGCGGTGGATGCGCGCGGTGCCGTCGCCGTCGCGGAGCTCGACGACGGTCCGGCAGACGGCCGGCAGCCGGTCCTCGGTCGGCGCGATCACGAGGCCGGCGACCGCGTCGCTGCGCAGCAGCGAACGAGCGGGCGACCGGCGGCCTTCGGTGAGCGACGGGTCGTCGATCACGACGAGGGTGACGGTGCCCGTCACCGAGGACGGATGGGCCGCCGTCGCGACCTGCCGCTCGAGGAGCCCGCGCAGCAGCCGCTCGGCCGCGTCCCCATCGGCGGTGAGCAGCCGTTGGCCGGACCCGCCCGCATCGAGCGTGTGGGGCAGCCACTTGGCCCAGTCCCAGCGGTCGGCCCGCTCGGGGGCGGCGAGCACCGCGACGGCGAGGTCGGCCGGGCCGTGGTGCGTCGCGGCCTGCACGACGAGGCTGCGGGCGACCGCCAGCGCCGCCTCCCGGTCGCCGACCAGGCCGACGACGCCGCCGGCCGAGACGTCGACGAGCGCGGGCGCGTCATCGATCCGGCTCGCCTCGGCGACGGCGGCTCGGACCTCGGGCGACCAAGCACGCCGGTCACCGGCCACCGGCGGCTCCCATGCGACCGCACCGAGACCGGCCCGCAGGTGCAGCGCGTCGTGGTGGTGCAGCCGCCGCTCCCACAGACGCGTGCTCGGCCCGAGCGCCCGCCGCGCCACCTCGGCCGGATCGGGGAGCTCGTCGGTGCGTCGCAACCGCTCCTCGACCGCACGGGCCCGCAGCTGCGAGCGGAACGTCGCCAGCTCGCGCTCGTAGCGGGCCCGGTCGCGCCGGCTGCCCCGGTGCTCGCGGCGCCGGGTCTCGATCGCGTTGCCGACGAGGAGCACCGGGCTGAGGAGCGCGAACAGACCGAAGACGAGCGACCGGAACACGAGGACCATCACGAGGCCCATGGCGAGCGGCGCGACGACGCCGACCACCCCGATCGGGTGTGGCGCGGGGCGGACGTCGGGTGCAGCCGGGGGTTCGATCGGGTCGCCGGCGACCGGCGGTGACGGGCGGGGTGGCCGGTTGAACGGGACCGTGCCGGCCGCAGTCATCCGACCGCGGCGGCCGACCGGCCGGTCGTCCACCGCCGGCGCCGTCACGAGCTGGGAGGCGCCCAGCCGCAGCACCCGGCCGGGCTCGAGTGCGGTCGGGCCGGCGACCAGCGTGTCGCCGAGCCAGGTGCCGTTGTGCGAGCCGATGTCGTCCACGGTGAGGCCGCCGTCGCCGTCCAGCTCGAGCACCGCGTGGTGGGCCGACACCGTCGTGTCGCGCAGGTCGAGCAGGCCACCGGCCCGTCCGATGACGAAGTGGCCCCGGTCGATCGCGACCGAGGCGCCCGCGTCGAGCCCGCCGGCGACCCGCACGGTGAGGGCCGCCGGGCCGCCCGCCTCGACGGGCGCGCCAGCCGCGGGCGCGCCCGTTGCGACGGTCGAGCCCTGCGCGATGCCGGCCCGATCGAGCCGTCGCTCCGCCGGGCAGCGCCGCCCGTCGACGAACAGGTCGCCGTCGACACCGAGGGCGGCGGCGAGGTCGGCGACGGTCGCGTCCGGGTCGTGCACCACCACGTCGAGCTCGTGGTGGGTCGAACCGTCGTCGAACCCGATCTGCATGAAGGACGATCGGTGTACCCCCCGTAGCATCTGTCCATGGCCCTGACGCCCGAAGCGCTCACCCCCGAGACCGGCCAGGGCGTGCTGCACCTGTTCCTGAAGGTCGCCCCGCTCACGGACCGGGCCGCGGTGGAGCAGGCGGTGAAGGCGGCCGTCGCCGACGGCGTGCAGGTCGTGCCGGTCGCCCTGCTCGGCCACAAGGCCGACCTCGCGCTGATGGCGCTCGGCCCGGATCTGTGGCGGTTGCAGGAGCTGCAGAGCGGCGTCGTCGGGGCGGGTCTCGACCTCGTCGACTCGTACGTCTCGCTCACCGAGATCTCGGAGTACGCGCAAGGCGTGCCCGACGAGCTCAAGCAGGCGCGGCTGTGGCCGCAGCTCCCGCCGGAGGGCAAGCGGGCGTGGTGCTTCTATCCGATGTCGAAGCGCCGCAACGTCGAGCAGAACTGGTTCACGCTGCCCTACGACGAGCGCAAGGCGCTGATGTTCGAGCACGGCACGTCCGGTCGGAAGTTCGCCGGCCGCGTGCTGCAGGTCGTCACCGGTTCGACCGGTCTCGACGACTTCGAGTGGGGCGTCACGCTGTTCGCGGTGCGGCCCGACGACCTCAAGGAGGTCGTGTACACGATGCGCTACGACCAGGCGTCGGCCGTGTACGCCGAGTTCGGTCCCTTCTACACGGGGATGGTCGACGACCTGGCGGTCGTGCTCGACCGCGTCGGGGTCAGCTGACCGGCAGAGCTGCCCGATCTAACCTTCCGGCCAGCCGACGACGTCGGCGCCCCGCGCTCCGGTGCGGGGACGGGTGCATCAGAGGGGAACCACTACATGCGATCACGCGCCGGACTCCGGCTTGTGGCACTGGTCATGGTTGCAGGCCTGGTCGTGGCCGCCTGCGGCGACGACAACAAGGACGACAACTCGGGCGGTTCGGGCAGCGGAGGGAGCAGCGGTCAGCAGCTCACGATCGGCAGGGTGCTGCCGGACACCGGGCCGCTGGCCTTCCTCGGCCCACCGATGATCGTGGGCACGCAGCTCGCGATCGACGACATCAACGCGGCGGGCGGCGTCAACGGCAAGGACGTCAAGTTCCTCAAGGGCGACGAGGGCGAGACGCCGCAGACCGCTCGGGAGACCACGAACCGGCTCCTGGGTGAGGGGGCCAACGTCATCATCGGCGCCGCTGCGTCGGGTGACATCCAGGAGATCATCCAGAAGCTCTCCGACCAGAAGGTCCCGGAGTGCTCGGGTTCGGCGACCTCGCCGGCGTTCACGGACCAGAAGAACGCCGACTTCTTCTTCCGCACCGTGCCGCCGGACAACGCGGTCGCGCCGATCATCTCGGACACCGTCATCGCCGACGGTGCGCAGAAGGTGACGGTCGTGGCCCGCGCCGACGACTACGGCAAGGCGCTCGCCGACCTCGTGAAGTCGCAGCTCACCTCGGCCGGCGCCACGGTCGGCGACGTCGTGACCTACGACCCGGAGGCGGACTCGTTCACCGCCGAGGTCGACAACGTCGTGGCCCAGGCGCCCGACGCGGTCGTGGTGATCTCCTTCGACGAGGGTGGTCAGGTCATCAGCGGCCTGCTGGAGAAGGGCATCAAGGCCAGCCAGCTGTACGGCTCCGACGGTGTGTTCGGTCCCACGCTCCCCGACCTGGTGAAGAAGGGCGACCCGAACGTCATCGACGGGATGAAGGTCATCGGCGCCTCCGGTGGTGAGGAGTTCAACAACCGGATCGCCGGCCCGACGAAGAACAACTTCATCTACGGCGGCCAGACCTACGACTGCACGATCGTCATGGCGCTCGCGGCCCAGGCAGCGAAGAGCAACGACGGTCAGAAGATCATGGATCAGGTCGTCAAGGTGACGGAGGACGGCGAGAAGTGCACGACCTTCAAGGCGTGCAAGGCGCTGCTCGAGGACGGCAAGGACATCGACTACGACGGTGCCTCCGGCAAGATCGAGCTCGACGCCAAGGGTGACCCGACCCAGGGCCGCTACGCGGTCGGTCAGTTCACCAACGGCAAGCTCACCATCGTGAGCAGCAAGGACACCAAGGTCTGACCGGACGGTCTGACGAGAGCTGTCGGGTTCGCCCGGTCCTTCGGGGCCGGGCGAACCTCGTTCTCAGCCCTGGGCGAGCGTGCCCAGGTAGAGCTCGACGACCTTCGGGTCGTGCAGCAGCGACTGGCCGGTGTCGGTGTACGCGTTGCGACCCTGGTCGAGGACGTAGGCGCGGTCGCAGATCTGCAGGCAGCGCCGCGCGTTCTGCTCGACCATCAGCACCGACACGCCGGTGCCGTTGACCTCGCGGACCCGGCGGAACACCTCGGCCTGCAGCTTCGGCGAGAGCCCGGCCGACGGCTCGTCGAGGAGCATCACGTCGGGATCCATCATCATCGCCCGCGCCATCGCGACCATCTGGCGTTCGCCGCCCGACAACGAGCCGGCCCGCTGGTTGCGCCGGTCGCGCAGCAGCGGGAACAGCTCGGACACGACCTCCCGTCGCTCGCGCAGCTTGCGGGGACGGAGGTACAGCCCCATCTCGAGGTTCTCGTCGACGGTCAGGCTCGGGAAGACGTTGTTGTTCTGCGGCACGTAGCCGACCCCGGCCGCGACCAGCTGGTTGGCCTTGAGGTTGGTGATGTCGCGCTCGCCCAGGCGGACGCGGCCCGTGCGCACGGGGACGAGTCCGAAGACGGCCTTGATCAGCGTCGACTTCCCGGCGCCGTTGGGCCCGATGACGCCGACGAGCTCGCCTTTGCGGACCTCGACGGTGCAGCCGTTCAAGATGTCGATGCCGGCGATGTAGCCGGCCACGACGTCCTCGGCGTGCAGCGCGAGCTCGGGCTCGGTCCGGGTCGGTGGCGAGGCCGGCATCGTCACAGCTCGTCCTCGGTGTCCGAGCCGAGGTAGGCCTCGATCACGCGCGGGTCGCGCGCCACCGACTGCGGACGACCCTCGGCGATGACGCACCCCTCGCCGAGCACCACCACCCAGTCGCTGATCGTCATCACCACGTCGATGTCGTGCTCGACGAACACGACGGTCATCCCGAGGTCGCGGAGCCCGGTGACGTGGCCGAGGAGCGACTGCGTGAGCGCCGGGTTCACGCCCGCCATCGGCTCGTCGAGGCACACGAGCTTCGGGTCGGTCATCAGCGCTCGTGCCATGTCGAGCAGCTTGCGCTGGCCGCCGGACAGGGTGCCGGCCAACTCGTCGCGCATGTGGTCGAGCCGGAAGCGGACGAGCAGCTCGTCGGCCTGTCGCTCGAGCTCCTGCTCCTGGTGGCGCCAGCGCCGGGGCAGGAGCGCAGACAGGAAGTGCTCGCCGACCTGCTCGGAGCCGGCCAGCATCATGTTCTGCATCACCGTCAGGCGCGACAGCGCCTTGGTCAGCTGGAAGCTGCGGACCAGACCACGGCGGGCGATCTGGTCGGCCCGCTTCCCGCCGATCGGTGTGCCGTCGAAGGTCCAGGTGCCGTGATCGGGGGTGTCGAAGCCGGTCAGCAGGTTGAACAGCGTGCTCTTACCGGCGCCGTTCGGACCGATGAGCGCGGTGATCGCGCCGCGGGAGATCTCGAGGTGCTCCACGTCGACCGCGACGAGCCCGCCGAACCGGCGACGCAGCCCGTCGACCACGAGGATCGGGTCCGGCTTGGCGACCCCCGGTCTGGGCTCGACGCCGTCGAGCGCGTGGTGGGCCGCGACCGCGACGTCGGAGGTCGGCGCGAGGGTGCCCTCGCCCTCGACGAGGGCTTCGCGCTGCGCGACGACCTCGGGCTCGTCAGCCAAGAGCCATCTCCTCCCGCGACCCGAAGATGCCCTGCGGCCGGAACGCCATCAGCAGCATGAGGCCGACGCCCACGAGACCGAGCGCGAGCGCGCCCTGGGCCTCGTCGCCGCGGAGGACCTCGGGGAGGTGGCCGTGGTCGCCGAGCTGCGCGAGCAGCGACTGCGAACCGGCGAAGAGGAACTGGAAGAGGAAGGCCCCGATCACCGGGCCGAACGGTGTCGCCGCGCCGCCGAGGATCAGCACCGCGTAGGCGAAGAACGTGACCTGCGGTTGGTACGAGTTCGCGCCGACGCTCGAGTTGCCGAGCGTCAGCATGATCCCTCCGAAGGCCGCGATCACGCCGCCGAGGACGAGCGCCTGCATCTTGTAGGAGAAGGCGTTCTTGCCGAGGCTGCGGACGACGTCCTCGTCCTCGCGGATCGACTTGAGGATCCGGCCCCAAGGGCTGCGCATCAGCCTGATCACCAGCAGCGTGAACAGCGCGACGAGGGCCCACGTGACGAGCAGCGTCCAGAGGTCGCGCCCGGAGTACGAGAGCTGCCCGAACCCGTAGCGCCGGCCGTTGGCGAACGGGTTCAGGTCGGCGAACGAGCTGGCCAGGTTCTTCTTGCCGCCCGACTGGGGCTTGGGCAGGCCGAAGGGGCCGCCGGTCACGTCGGTTGCGGACGTCGACCGCGCGACGAAGCGGAGGATCTCCGCAGCGGCGATCGTCACGATCGCGAAGTAGTCCGTGCGCAACCGCAGGGTCGGCAGCCCGAGCAGGAGCGCCAGCACCACCGCAGCCAGCAACCCGACGCCGATGCCGATCCACATCGACCAGCCGAGCGTGTCGATCGTGATGCCGAGGCCGTACGCGCCGACGAGCATGAAGCCGACCTGGCCGAAGTTGAGGAGCCCGGTGTAGCCGTATTGCACGTTGAGGCCGATGGCGGCCATCGCGACGACCGCGGCGTCGGGCCCCAGGCCGGACCGCAGCGCGTTCTCGAGGATGCCGATCCAGTCCATCAGGCCACCCGCTCCCGTCGTCCGAGGATGCCCTGGGGTCGCACCATCAAGATGATGATCAGCACCGCGAGGGCAGCGACCGTCTTGAGCTCGGGGCTGATGAACACCGAGCTGACCTCGGTGGCCAGGCCGACGACCAGGCTGCCGACCACCGCGC
>JAFBAD010000328.1 GCA_019247975.1 Acidimicrobiia bacterium | reverse complement strand
GGTCACGGCGGCCGCCGCCACCATGACCGACGAGGAGCTCCTCGCCGCCACCCGCCCGGCGACCACTGCAGACGCCACCCCGCCCACGCCTTCGGCCATGCGCAGGTAGCCCACCGACGAGGCGTCCATGCCGAGCCGCTGCGCCGCGACGAGCACGAACAGCACGAGGCTGAACCCGTACGAGAAGACTGCCGTCACGAAGATGGTGAGCAGGACCTTCGCCGGCCTCGAGGCGCGCACGGCCGCGATCCCGTCCCGGAACCGCGGTGGTGGCCCCTCGTCGAGGATGTTCCCGCCCGCCGGCACTCCGGCGAACATGGCTGCGGCGAGGACGAACGTCGCGGCATTCGTCGCGAAGGCGACCTCCGGCGAGAACGCGGCCACCAACAGCGCGCCGAGCGCAGGCCCGGCGATCATGCTCACCTGCTCGACCGTCGTGACTGCTGCGTTGGCCGCAGCCACGTCTTCCTCGCCGACGACTGCCGGGACGGCCGCCGAGAAGGTCGGGTTCACCAGGCCCGTCGTGAGGTCGAGGGTTGCGGCGCAGACCACGATCGCGACGATCGGCGCGTCGAGCGAAGCGACGAGGGCGAGCACGGACGCCGCACACGCGGCGGCGACGTTCAGCCAGACGAGGACCTGACGGCGATCGAAGCGGTCGCCGACCACCCCGCCGACGGCCGTGGCCACCGCCCAGGAGGCAACTCGCAGGAACGCGACCGCGCCGAGCCAGCCCGCCGATCCGGTCAGTCGATAGACCACGACCGCGATGGCCACCGTGTTGAGGAAGTCGCCCGCCGCCGACACGATCGTGGCCGACAGGAACCGGCCGAACCCCCGGTGCGCGAGCGCAGCGCGCAGCGACCCCGCTGCGAGGCCCTCAGCCATCAGCTTCCTCCAGGACCGTCACCGGCCCCGGCGCGACGACTGCATCGTGGCGCCGGGACCGAATGTGTCAGGTGAATCGCTTGCTCAGGTTGCCCTCGGTGTCGTCCTCGCCGGTGTCGGTGACGCCGACCTTGGCGCGGCTGTTGCCCTCGGTGTCCTCGCCCGCGTCACTCACCAGGGCCACGTGGCGATTGCCCTCTGTGTCCTCGGCCTCAGTGGTCTCGTCGCTCATCGTGTGCTCCTCCTGGTTCGCGGGCGTCGCATCGACGCCTTCCACGACGCACCATCACGATCGGCGCTAAACGACCGGTAAACGGGTGCGGATGCGCATTGCGGAAGTGCGGGCACGCACCCATACTTGGCACCTGCTGGCGGGCTGGTGAGACGAGGACGCGATGAGGGGACTGGGTCCACGGCGTACCGCCGCTGTGGCGGTGCTCGCCTGTCTCGGGTCGACGCTCGGCGTGCTGCTCCCCGCAGGCAGCCCGGCCGGCGCCGCGACCTACGTGACGAAGACCGAGCGGGTCGATGTCGCGACCGACGGCACGCCGCCGGGCTCCAGCAACCCGTTCGACCCCTCGATCTCGTCGGACGGTCGCTTCGTGGCGTTCGATTCCGAGGCTGCGTTCGACAGCGCGGACACGAACGGGCCGACGACCGAGGACGTCTACGTGCGGGACCTGCTCTCCGGGACGACGTCCCTGATGAGCGTCGGCGGTTCGGGGGCGCCGGGTGGAAACGCGTCGACCGGCGGTGGAGCACACCACACCATCAGCGCCGACGGTCGCTACGTCGCGTTCACGACGGTCAACGTCCTGACCCCGGGTGACGCGAACAACGCCCAGGACGTCTTCGTGCGCGACCGGGACGTCGACGGCGACGGGATCTACGACGAGCCGGACGCCTCGTCGACGGTTCTCGTCAGCCGCCCGAGCGTGCTCGGGCAGGTGTCGAGCGTTGCGTCGGCCAACGCCTTCAGCTACCAGCCGGTGCTGTCGAGCAGCGGGAGGTTCGTCGCCTTCCGCTCGAACGCCACCGACCTCGTCCCGGGTGGAAGCACCTCACCGACCAGGGGTGACGTGTTCGTGGCCGACCGGGACGCAGACCACAACGGGGTGTTCGACGAGCCCGGCGGCACTTCGATGCGGCGGGTCAGCGTCGCGCCCGACGGCAGCGACGTGGCCGGCGACGGCGTCGTCGCGCCGACGGCGATCAGCGACGACGGACGCTTCGTGCTGATGACGTCGCAGGTGCCGCTGGCTCCCCCGGGTGGCTCGTCCAACGGCGTGTACCTCCGGGACCGCGACACCGACGACGACGGTGTCCTCGACGAGCCGGGTGCGAGCACCACGGTCGAAGTCGATGCGGCACCCGGCGGTGCGGCGCCGAACGCCGGCGTGAACCTGGATCTCGCCGGCTCGGACATGACGCCCGACGGCCGGTACGTGACCTTCGTGACCCAGGCCACCAACCTGACGCCGACGCACCAGCCCTCCGGCGAGACCGGCGTGTACCAATGGGACCGCCAGACCGGCACCACCAAGCTCCTGCTCGGTGCGGGGGATCCACAGCAGATCGCCGTTGCAGCCGACG
>JAFBAD010000016.1 GCA_019247975.1 Acidimicrobiia bacterium | reverse complement strand
CCGCGCGTTCGGCGTGGACCGCAAGGAGCGCAGCGCCTGGTTCGACGAGGCGATCGGGCTCATGCGCCGCCTCTGGACCGAGGACGACGTCCACCACGACGGCGCCCGCTTCCACGTCGAGGGCGTCACCATCAAGCCGAAGCCCGTGCAGCAGCCCATCGACGTGTGGCTCGGCGGCAACACGCCGTCGGAGCTGCGTCGCACCGGCCGGCTCGGCGACGGCTGGCTGCCGTCGTTCTGCTCGGTGGCCGACGTGCGCGACGGCTGGCCGGTGATCACCGCGACGGCGGCCGAGCACGGCCGCGAGATCGACCCCGAGCACCTCGGCGTGCTCGTCGCCTACGGCCAGCGCGACGTACCCGACGCGGTGAAGGCGCTGATCGCCACCCGCCGGCCCGACCTCGACCCCGCCGACGTCGTCCCCATCGGGATCGAGGGCCTCAAGCGCCGCATCACCGAGATGATCGACGTCGGCGCGTCCAAGTTCGTCGTCCTCCCGATCGAGGAGCCGAAGGACTGGGACGCCGAGCTCGAGCAGATCGCGGCCGAGCTCATGCCCCTCCAGACCTGACCGACCGCACCCCAAAACCGAAATTGGCCGGGTTGGAAGCGCATACCGCTCCTTCGATGGCCAATTTCGTGGTGGGGGGTGCTCTCAGGACCGGAGGGGCTCCAGGGCCTCGGCCAGAGGGGCGAGCGCGGCCGGGGTGTGGGGTGGCGGCAGCTGGACGATGCCGAGCTGGACGCCCGCCGCCTCCAGCGCGGCGACCTGGTCGGCGATCGCCGAGGCGTCGGCGCCCGGATCGATGCGCACGTGGGTCGACACGAGGATCTCGGACGGGTCACGCCCGACATCGGCGCAGTGGCCCCGGAGCACGTCGAGCTTCTGCGCGATCTCGTCGGGTGAGCCGCCCGGGTGGTTCCAGTGCTGGGCGAAGCGGGCGGCGGAGCGCAGCGTGCGCTTCTCACCGGTGCCGCCGATGCAGATCGGCGGATGGGGCCGCTGCACCGGCTTCGGTTCACATCGAGCTCCCGACAGCTGGTAGTGCTCGCCGGCGAAGTCGGTCGTCGTCTCCGACAGCAGTCCGGTGACCACCTGGAGCGCCTCGTCGAAGCGGTCGAAGCGCTCGCGCAGCGGCGGCAGGTCGATGCCGTAGGCGCCGCACTCCTCCTCGTTCCAGCCGGCGCCGATGCCGAGCTCGAGGCGGCCGCCCGAGACGATGTCGACCGTCGCGGCCATGTTGGCGAGCACGGCGGGGTGCCGGTACACGTTGCCGGTCACGAGCACGCCCACCCGGATCCGCTCGGTGGCCTGCGCGAGCGCGGCCATGGCGGTCCACCCCTCGAGGCAGGGGCCCGTCGAGTCGGAGAAGATGGGATAGAAGTGGTCGAACAGCCAGGCCGACTCCCAGATGTCCATCTGGTCGGCGGCCTTCCAGACGTCGAGGATGCCCTGCCACTCGGTGTGTTGCGGCGAGGTCTTGATCGCGAAGCGCATGCGCCGAATGTAGGACCAGCCAACTTGTTACACTCGGAGTGCAACAACTCCGGACGGGGGGACCCGATGGGTACCGAACAGACCGAGTTCACCGAGGCCGAGCTGCTCGCCGGCCACCCGATCGCCGAACCGCTCGTGCTCGGCGGCGTCCGCTGCCACGGCGGCTTCAACGAGAGCGGTGACTACGTGTCGCCGAGGACGCTCAACCGCATCCCTGCGATCAAGGCGTGGCAGGACCAGCACGTCGAGCAGTTCGGCACCGAGCTGCTCGGCCTGCCCATCGACACCTGGCCGGCCAGCTACCCGAACCTCCCCCAGGCCCGCTACCTCATCGAGATCGGCGCGCCCGAGCCCATCATCTCGGACCTCACCCGCATCGGCACGGTCGAGGGCTTCGGGGCGATGATCCGCAACTCGGTCCTCCCCGACTTCCAGAAGACCTTCGTCGAGGACACCCGCGGCACCGCGATCGACCACCTCGGGCGGGGCCTCTACGAGGCGCACGCGCGCGACGAGGCCGGCTTCGAGGACGAGGGCGGCCACAAGCAGATGTGGTTCGCCTGCCGGGACATCGCGTTCGAGTCGCCGGTCACCGGGGACATGACCGTGCAGATGCTCGAGCGCATGGGCATCGCGACGCCCGGCACCGGTGGCGCAGTCGACCAAGCCGCGCTGCGCAAGGCTGCGATCGCCAACCGCATCCTGCCCGACGACATCGACTTCGAGCTCGAGTCGCTCCTGGCCCGGATGATCCGGCTGCTGTTCATCGAGATCTCGGCGTTCCACACGTTCGCGTGGGCCGAGGATCTCCTGAGCGACACCGATCTGGTCGCCGGTGACGGTGCTGCGGCCCGGCTCGTCTCCTACATCCGGTCCGACGAGACCCCGCACGTCGACTACCTCCGCACCGTGCTCACCGAGATGCGCGACCGCACGCTCGTCACCTCGTCCGGCACGCGCTACGCGGGCACGGACATCATCGGGCCGATCTGGGACCGCGCCCTCGAGCAGTCGCTCGGCGCCGGCAAGCAGCAGGGCCAGGAGCTCGCGTGGCGCGAGGTCGTGCACGCGCTCGAGGGACGCTCCGACGCGGCCGACGCGCTCCAGCACTTCAACGAGCTCGGCACCGTGCAGCGCAGCGACGACGGCACCTGGAGCACCGCCCTCGCCGCCTGAGGCGCCACCCTCAGATCAGGACGAGCAGCGCTCGATCTCGACGGCCGCGCGGCCGAGCGCCTTGTCGGGGACCGACACCGCCGACGCGCCCGGGCCCACCCTCGAGGCCCAGCTCTGGAAGCGGGTGAGCAGCCGGGCGGTCGTCGCGTCGGTGTCGCCGGCCACGCGGGCCCGCACGCAGAGCTCCTCACCGGCGTTCACCCAGGTCTGGAACCGCCCGCCGCCCCACTCGTGCGAACCGGCTTCGGTGGCGAGGTCGATGTTCGGCGCCAGCGCGATGACGACGTCGGCCATGCCGAAGCGACCCTCGTCGATGAGCCGGCCCTGCGGCTCGGGGTAGCGGTCGACCGCGAGCGGCCGCTGCTTCGCGTCGTAGGCGGTGGTGTCGAAGACCTGCTCACTCGTCGTCGGTGGGGCCTTGAAGGCCCGGTCGACCGCGCGTGAGCCCGCCCCGGCGTTCAGCAGGTGGAAGGCGAACTGGCGGCCGACGAGCGTCGGGAGCGCGTCGATGAACTGCGCGCCCTCGCCCGCGCCGCTCACGCCCCGCATGCCCTGGGCCTGCCGGAGGTCCTGGCCGTAGGACGCCTGGTCGGCCTGGTCGAGCTGCGAGACGTACGCCGCTTCGACGGTCGCTGCGCTGCCGGCGGCCAGCGCGTCGGCGGCGAAGGAGGCGTCGTACTGCTCGACCGGCGGGCTGTCGGCCGGCGGCAGCTGCTGGTCGAGCGCCCGGGTGAGCGCGGCGACGATGTTCGCCCGGATGTAGGGCGTCGTCGTCTGGCCGCGAACGATGACATCGCCACTCGCCTCGTCGTACAGTGCGACCGTCGCCCTCGACGCGAGCAGCTTCAGCCCGGCGCGGAGGTCGCTCCTCCCGGCGTCGACGCCGAGTGCCTCGTAGGTGACCTCGTGGCGGGCGAACGCGATGTCGCGGTCGATCGCGCTCGACGCCGTCGCCTCGTACTCGACGTCTTCCTGCGGGGTGACGTCGGGGACCGGGTCGAACCGTGCGCCGCGCTGCTCCTCGACGAACGAGATCAGCGCGGGCACCGCCTGCTCCAGCGGGACCAGCCCTTCGACCGGCGCCGTCGTGGTGGTCTCGGGCAGCGAGGGCGGACCGCCGCGCCGGCGGGGGTCGTCGGCGTGGACGAGCGCCTGGCCGAGGCCGTAGGTCACGAGGAGGGCGAATACGACCGCCCCGGCGATGATGACGCTGGCGCCGCCGCGCCGGCTGGGCCCCTGCGGGGCCGGCTCGGGAGGAGCCTGGACGCGCGCCGGCCAGTGCGCTGGGGGCTCCGGCGGGAGCTCCGAGGTCGCGCGTTCGCCGGCCACCCGTTCGTTCTAGCGGCGCTATCCCCCGGCGAGGGTGTCGGGAGGGGCCGGGGGTGTGGCACCCGGTGCCGGAGGGGCCACTGTCGCGGCCACCCCGGTGCCGCCGTGGAAGACCGAGATCGACTCGCCGGTGACGACGAGGCCCTGGAAGTACTCGGCGATGTGCATCGGGATGCGCACGCAGCCGTGCGACGCCGGGGTGTTCGGCACCGACGGCTCGCCGTGCACTGCGATGCCGCCGTTGAAGTACACGGGGTTGTAGAGGCGGCCGAGCGGCGCCTCACGCCAGCCGGTGATCCGCCGGCCGAAGTGGAACTCGCCCGGCGGCGTGACCGCCACACCGCAGTGGCCGTCGTCGCAGTAGTGCCGGCCGGAGCCGGTCGAGACGTGGGTGACCAGCTGCAGCTGGCCGTCCTTGAAGACCAGCAGCACCTGCCGGTCCAGGTCGACCTCGGCGTGGGTCGGCCCCAGGTCGGGCCGCAACATGGCGGCCGGTTGCGCGGTCTTGACGTACTGCTCGAGGAGCGAGTTCACCACCCCGTCACGGGCCAGTCCGGCGAGCGCCTCGAAGGCCCAGACGGCGGCGGTGGTCTTCGCCCCGAACTTGCCGTCGACCGGGCCCGGATCGAACTTGAGCGCCTTCAGCCGCTCCTGCAGCGCCCGGGTGCGGGGGCCGTTGCTGCCCGCCTGGAGGTTGCCGACCTCGATCGCCGGCGCGGTCGTGGTCGTCGTCGTGCTGGCGGTGGTGGAGGTCGTCGTCGACGACGTCGACACAGCCGAAGAGGTCGTCGTGGAGCGGCGCGTCGACGGCGTCGCGCCGCTCGTCGGACCGGCGTCGGCTCCCCCGCTCGAGCTGCAGGCGCCGAGCAGCAGGGTCGCCACCAGCAGCGCCGTGCCCGTCGTCACCCTCGTGATCCCGCGCCTCACGGCGCCAGTGTGGCGGAGCGAAGCCGCTGCTCCACGGCATCCCTCACCCGAGGACGGGAGGGAGAGGTACCCGACGCGCCCCACGGACCACGAGCGCCGACCATCATGGCGAGCCAGCGTGGCCGAGCCGACCCCCCAGGACGATGCGGCGCCGCAGGACGACCGGGCCGACGAGGACCTGCTCGCCAGCGCGCGCCGGGGCGACGACGCGGCCTTCGCGCGCCTGCTCGAAGCCCACGATCCGGTGCTCCGGCGCATGGTGGGCGTGCTGGTCGACCACCGCGACACGGAGCGGGTGCTGCGAGAGGGCTACGTCAAGGCCTACCGCGCCCTCGGCCGGGCGAACGGCGAGCCCGTCGCGTGGCTCGGGCGCGCCTGCTACCTGACCGCGCTCGACGAGGTGCGGCGCCGCGACCGGCGGCGCAGCGGAGGACCGGGCCGCAAGCCCACGGCGGAGCCGCCGCCCGGGCCGGCCGGGCGCCTCCCGCCCGACCAGCGGGCGGCACTGGTGCTCGACGGCCTCGTGCGGCCCGAGATCGCGGCCGCGATCCTCGCCACCTCGCTGTCGACGGTCGCTCGCCTCCGCGACCGCGCCGCGCCAGGCGCCGACGAGGTCCTGGGGGCCGAGGAGGAGCCGGCCTCCGATGCGTTCTGGACCGAGCTCGGGGCCCGGCTGCTCGCAGAGCGGGCGGCTCCGGCCGCGCCGCCGCCGCGGCTCACCCCGCCGTCACCGCTCCCCGCGACGCCCGCCGCGAAGGACCCGCCGGTCGCGATGCAGCGCCGCCCACCGGCCGCGACGCGACGCACGACCGGGCCGGATCCGGTCGAGGGCCTCGCGCTCGGCGCGCGACGTCGGCGGACGCGCCGCATGCGGATCGACGCGCGGGTCGTCGCGGTCGTGGCCGCCGTTGCCGTCATCGTCGCGGTCCTCTTCGTCGTGATCCGCCTCGGGTCGAAGGCGGCGTCGCCCGTGCACGAGAACTCGGTGGCGCAGGTCAGCACCAAGGTGGCCGACGTCTGGGACACCACCGATCTGTCTGCGACCTACACGCGGCTCGTCGCCGGCGCGGACGGACCCGAGCGGGTCGCCTACGAGGTCGCACGCGACAGCTCCGGGTCGTACCTCCTCCAGCGGCAGGACGGCGGGCGCGCCGTCTCCTACGACGCGTCGAGTGGCACGCGCTGGGAGCGGAACCGAGCGCTCGACGGATCGGTCACGCTCACCAAGGACACCGGCCTCGGGGCGGGACCGCCCGATGCATCGGGCATCGACGCGTCGATGCCCGATACCGAGCTCGGCGCCGCGTTGCGCGGCCTGTCGACCGTCACCGGCCGCGAAGCCCAGCGCGACACCATCGGCGGCCGGCCGGTGTGGCGGCTGGACGGACCGCTCGAGCGGACCGGTGGCGACGAGCCCGATCACGCCGAGCTGGTGGTCGACCGGGTCCGCTTGGAACCGATCAGCGTCGAGCTGACCGACGGCGGCCGGGTCGTGCGCTCGCTCCGCTTCGCCAAGGTCGACTTCACGGCCGGGCCGGCCGGTTCCCTCCAGGTCGACACCAGCGGCGCGGCCCCGCAGACGGTCGATCACGGCTTTCGCCGGACGTCACTGCGCGACGCGATGGCGGCGGTCGGCAACCGCCCGCTGCGACCCACCTACCTCCCGCCCGGGTACGAGCTCGCCGACGTCGAGGTCGACGACACCCACGACATCGTGTCGCTCCACTACCAGCGGGGCGTGCAGCACCTGACCGTGTCGACCCGCCCGGCCGGGCCAGATCCCGGCGCCGATCCCTTCGAGCGGCCGCAGCCGGTGCACGCCGACTCCGCCACGATCGGGCGCGGTCCGTTCCGCGACGTGGACGCGCACCGCACGATGACCGTCGACCCGCGACCCGCGCTGTGGGGGCAGAACGGATCGGTCGCGTTCACCGTGTGCGGCGACCTCACCTCCGCGCAGCTCACGCAGGTCGTCGAGTCGATGCGGTAGCGGCTACCAGCCGATCTCGGTGCAGCCCTCGTGGTCGTCGGGCTCGACCTGCAGCGTGGCGTGGCTGATGCCGTAGCGGTCGACGAGGATCGACCGGGCCTGGTCGAGCACGGCGTGCCCGTCCGTACCGGTGCGCACCATCAGGTGCACCGTCGCCGCCTCCATGTCCGAGGTGAGGGTCCACACGTGGAGGTCGTGGACGTCGACGACACCCGCCACGCGACCGAGGTCCGCCTCGATCGCGCCGAGGTCGGTGCCCGGCGGCGCCGCCTCCACCAGGATGCGCAGCGCCTGCGCGCCGAGCCGCCACGTCCTGGGCAGGATCCAGAGCCCGATGGCGACGCCGACGAGCGGGTCGACCCACGTCCAGCCGGTGATGTGCAGGACGATCGCGCCGACGATCACCCCGACCGAGCCGACGGTGTCGGCGAGGACCTCGAGGTACGCGCCCTCGACGTTCAGCGACTCCGATGCACCGCCGCGGAGGAGGAAGAACGCGACCAGATTGGCGACGAGCCCGAGCGCGGCGACCACCAGCACCGGACCGGCCAGCACCTCGCGCGGGTCGGAGAACCGGCGGATCGCCTCGACCAGCACGTACACGGCGACGCCGACGAGCAGCACCGCGTTCGCGAGCGCGGCGAGGATCTCGAGCCGGTAGAGACCGAACGTGCGGTGCGGGTGCGAGCCGGCCCGGCTGGCGAGCTGGATCGCGGCGAGGGCCATGCCCAGCCCGAGGACGTCGGTGAGCATGTGCCCGGCGTCGGACAGGAGGGCCAGCGATCCGGTGAGCACACCGCCGACCACCTCCACCACCATGAACGTGCACAGCACCGCGAGCGCGATCGCCAGGCGGCCCTTGTGGCGCTCGCCGGCCCGCATCGAGGCATGCGAGTGCCCGTGCGCATGGCCGTGCCCGTGATCTGACACCGCGCAGACGCTAGGCGCCGCGCCACTCCCCGCCGAGGGTGTCGCCCATCGTGCGCAGCCCGCTGCGGATGCGGCTCTTCACGGTGCCGACCGGCCGATCCAGCACCAGCGCGACCTCCTCGTAGGTCAGGTTCGCGAAGTAGGCGAGCGCGATCGGCTCGCGCTGGCGGACCGGGAGGTCGGCGAGCGCGCGCTCGAGCCGCTCGCGCAGGGTGCGACGGAGGCCGTCGTCCTCCACGTGCGTGTACGTCACTGCGTCGCCCACGGCCGACCGCTCCTCGCGCCCGCGCCGGGCGGCATCGCGACGCAACAGGTCGAGCGCGCGGCCGCGACTCGTCGTGGTCAGGTACGAGGACAGCGACCCGCGCTGCGGGTCGAAGCGGTCGGGGTGCTCCCAGAGCAGGATGAACGTCTCCTGCACGACGTCGTCGGCCGCGCCGTCCATGCCCATGCGCCGCGCGATCGCGTTGAGCCGGTGCTCGTGGCCGGCGAACACCTCGCCGACGGCGTGGTGGTCGCCCGCCCGCAGGCGGCGTGCGAGCTCGGTCTCGCCATCGTTCGACTCGTGTCCAGGTGGCTGCATCGCGTTCCCCGCGTCCTGTTCGGAGCGGCGAGGAGGCGCGGATGCGCATCGGCCATGTTGTGGGAGATGACGGGCTACCCCGCGGGCTGAGCTCCTCGCCCGCCGGCGAGGTCGTCGTTGAGGTTGCCGGAGCGGAGGCCCTCGAGGTCGAGCGTCACCCGCTGGTACCCGGCCCCGGACACCGCGGCGACGACCTGGCCCCGGCGCTCGACCACCTCGGACAGCCGCTCGATAGGCACCTCGATGCGGGCGGTGTCGCCGTAGTGGCGGACCCGCACGTCGCCGAAGCCGAGGCGCCGCAGCGCGCCCTCCGCCCGGCCCACTCGGTCGAGCAGCTCGACGGTCACCGAGGTCCCGTACGGGATGCGGGAGGCGAGGCAGGCCGCGGCCGGCTTGTCCCACGTCCGCAGACCGAGCCGGCGCGAGGCCTCGCGCACCATGTCCTTCGTGAAGCCCGCGGCCACGAGCGGGAACACCGCCCCCCGCTCGGCCGCGGCCCGTTGCCCGGGCCGGTGGTCGCCGAGGTCGTCGACGTTCACGCCCAGGACGACGGTCGCGCCTCGCGCCGACGCGACCGGCACGAGCGCGTCCATGAGCGCGGACTTGCAGGAGAAGCACCGGTCGCCGTCGTTGGCGACGTAGGCGGGGTCGGCCAGCTCGTCGGTCTCCACCGTCGACCACCGCAGCGACCACTCGTCAGCCAACGCCCGGCAGTCGTCGAGCTCGTCGGGCGCGAGCGACGCCGAGACCGCGGTGACCGCCGCGGCACGATCGGCTCCGAGGGCATCCTGCGCGATCCAGGCCAGGAAGGCCGAGTCGGCGCCACCGCTGAAGGCCACGACGACCGGGCCGAGCTCGGACAGCCCCTGCCGCAGGCGATCGATGGCGGCGTCGACGGCGACATCGGTGGTGGGCAGCGGCACCCCTCCAGTGTGGTGCAGACGCCGCGCCTGCGAGGATGCCGGGGTGGACGAAGCCGAGCTGCGCACCCTCCTGGACGGGGTCCGGAGCGGCACGGTCGAACCCGACGAGGCGGTGACCCGGCTCCGCCGGCTGCCCTTCGCAGACCTCGGCTTCGCCCGCGTCGACCACCACCGCTCGCTGCGCCAGGGTCTGCCCGAGGCGGTCTACGGCCCCGGCAAGAGCGCCGAGCAGTGCGTCGCGCTCGTCGGCGAGCTGCTGCGGGAGCCGGGCGGGCCGGTCATCCTCACCCGGGCCGACGACGCCCAGCTCGCATCGGTCGTCGCCGCCCATCCGGGCGCGGTCGTGTACGGAGAGCGTCGCCCACTCGTCGCGTGGCGGCAGGCCGAACCGGTCCCCGGCCGGGTGCTGGTCGTCGCGGCGGGCACGGCGGACGGCCCGGTCGCCGACGAGTGCGCGGGCGCGCTCACCGCGCTCGGCCATCCACCGGAGCGGCTGACCGACGTCGGCGTGGCCGGCATCCACCGCCTGCTGGCCGACGCCGACCGGCTGCTCGGCGCCGACGCGGTGGTCGTCGTGGCCGGGATGGAGGGCGCGCTGGCCAGCGTCGTCGGCGGCCTCACCGGTGCGCCGATCGTGGCGGTGCCGACGAGCACCGGCTACGGCGCCGGGCTCGAGGGCGTCACCGCGCTCCTCTCGATGCTCGCGTCGTGCGCAGCGGGGCTGACCGTGGTCGGCATCGACAACGGCTTCGGCGCAGCGTGCGCGATCGCCCGGATGCTCGGCACCGCCAGCCGCGTCCATGGCTGAGCGGACCGTCGCCTGGTTCCACTGCTTCGCCGGCATCGCGGGCGACATGGCCCTCGGCGCGCTGGTCGACGCCGGTGCGGACCTCGCCGAGGTCGAGAAGCTCTGCCGCACGCTGCCGGTCGAGGGCTGGTCGCTCGAGGCGGAGCCGGTGCTGCGGGGCGGCGTGGCCGCCACCAAGGTGCACGTCCACCTGCCGGCCGCGGACCCGGGCGGCCACGGCCGCACGTGGGCGGCGATCCGGGAGATGCTCACCGAAGCACCGCTCCCGCCGCGCGTGCGAGCGCGGGCCACGGCCGTGTTCGAGACGCTGGCCACGGCGGAGGGCGCCCTCCACCGCACCGATCCTGACGCCGTCCACTTCCACGAGGTCGGCGCGATCGACGCCATCGTCGACGTGGTCGGCACCTGCGCGGCGCTCGAGGTGCTCGGCATCGACGAGGTCCGGGCCTCGACGATGACGGTCGGCGAGGGGACCGTGCGCGCCGCGCACGGCGTGCTGCCGAACCCGTCGCCCGCGGTCGTCCGCATCCTCGCCGCGGCCGGCGCGCCCGTGCGCGGCCTCGCCTCACCGGTGGAGCACACCACTCCCACCGGCGCGGCGCTGATGGCCGCGCTCGCGACGGGGTTCGGACCGATGCCGCCGCTCGCGCTGCGGGCCACCGGCTTCGGCGCGGGCGGCGCCGACCCCGACGGCCACGTCAACGCGACCCAGGTGGTGATCGGCACGGCCGTCGATCCGGCGTGGGGCACACCGGGATCGGGCCAGCCGGTCGTGGTGGTGGAGACCAACGTCGACGACATCACCGGTGAGGCGCTCGCCGATGCGGTCGCGGCGCTGCTCGACGCCGGCGCACACGACGCGTGGATCACCGCGACGGTCATGAAGAAGGGACGGCCCGCGCACACGGTCTCGGCGCTCGCCGACCCGTCACGGGCCGATGCGGTGGCCCGGGCCCTGCGGGCCGCGACCGGTTCGATGGGGGTGCGGGCGTCCACCGTGGAACGGTGGCCGGCAGCCCGCGACATCCGGTCCGTCGACGTCGACGGCCACGAGGTGCGGGTGAAGCGGTCGGCCGACCGGGTGAAGGCCGAGCACGACGACGTCCTCGCGGCAGCCCGGGCCTCCGGCCGGACGGCTCAGGACATCGCGCGCGAGGCCGAGGCTGCCGTCAGTCGGCGAGGAGATCCGCGTAGTCCGGGTGACCGTCGATGAACTCGGCGACGTACCAGCACGACGGCACCACCTTCGACCCCCGCTGGCGCAGGTCGTCGAGCGCGCCCTGCACGAGCTTGGCGCCGAGGCCCGTGCCCCGGCGGCGCGGGTCGATCTCGGTGTGCGGCATGACGACGACGCCGTTCAGGCCGCGGAACGCCGCGTGGCCGACGACCACGCCATCCTCCACGAGCTCGTAGCGACACCGCTCTTCGTCCCGCCGCACGCTGGTCTCGGTCATGGCGCAGATCTACCCGGGCGGCCCGCGGGTAGGGACCCCCGGTGACCGATCAGACGCAGGACCCCGGTGACCGCACCACCCTGACCGCTGTGCTGGCCGAGCTCGCCGACGCAGGGTGGACCGGCAACGTGAGCGTCACCGAGGAGGCGCGCATCCGCTGCCCGGGGTGCCGCGCCGAGCTCGACCCGGCCGACCTGACCGTCGACTCCCTGCGCCGCATGGAGGGCACCTCGGATCCCGACGACATGCTCGCCGTCGTCGCCGTCACGTGCGGGGAGTGCCAGGAGAAGGGCGCGCTGGTCGTGCACTATGGGCCGACCGCGTCACCCGAGGAGGCCGAGGTGCTGCTCGCGCTCGACGCGCACTCCGTCGGCGACAGCTGAGGTCACGCAGCCCCGCAGCAGGATCGACAGGGCCAGTTCGAGCCGCTCGCCGAGGGGGCGGTCGTCCTCGGGGTCGTCCACCCACGTGCGGATGATGGCCAGCACCAGCTCGAGGAAGAGCTGCGCGAGCGTCTGCGCGCTCACGTCCGTGCGGATCTCGCCGCGCTCCTGGCCCTCGCCGAACAGCTCGGTCACGAGGCCGCGCGCGTAGACCAGCCGCTCGCTGCGGCTGCCGGCGAAGAAGGTCGTGTGGGCGCCGAGCAGCGCGGCCAGCTCGCGATCGCCGGCGAAGTCGGCGACGAACGCAGCCACCATCCCCTCGAGCCGATCGGGCACCGGGCCGGTCTGGTGGACGCCGGCCTCGAGGCGCTCGAGCGAGCGCTTCAGCAGCTCCTCGGCCGCCTCCTCGAGCACCGCCTGCTTCGTCGGGAAGTAGTTGAAGAACGTCGCCTCGCTGATGCGCAGCTCGGTGGTGATGTCGCGCACTCGGGTGGCGTCGAACCCCTCCTGGCGGAAGCGGGCCAGCGCGCCCTCGAGGATGGCCAGGCGGGTCTCGCGCTTCTTGTCGTCCCTGAGTCCCATGCGGTTCACCCCCGGTTCACCTTTGGTGTGACCGGAATCATAGAGCAACCCCAAGATTCTCGGCGGCTCCGTCCGTATCCTTCTTGGAGTCACTCCAAGTTTGGAGCCAGCCAAGGAGGCGGAACATGTCCAAGAACGTCACCACCGAAGGCCTCAGCTGGCTCGCCGGCCAGCTCGCCTGGGAGCGCCGTCTCGTGCAGCTCCAGGAGAACGCCCAGTTCGCCCAGGCGGTCGGCCTCGACCTGCCGGTGCGCTACGCCCCCGCCACCGAGCGGGTCGGGGCCGCCGCCTGAGGCGCCCCTCGCCCGGGCGGGCCTGACTACGGTTCCCGGCGGTTCACAACGACCGCCGAGGGGGGCCGCAGGTGCAGGATCCGCTGCAGTACGAGGGGACGCACGCCGTCGTGACCGGCTGTGCCTCGGGGATGGGGGCCGCGACGGCCGCCATCCTCACCGAGCTCGGGGCCACCGTCACCGGCCTCGACGTGCAGGACCACGCAGACGGCGTCGACCGCTTCGTCCAGGTCGACCTCAAGGACAAGGCGTCGATCGACGCCGCGGTGGGGTCGATCGAGGGACCGGTGGACTCCGTCTTCAGCGTCGCCGGCCTGCCCGGCCCGCCGTTCTCGGACCTCGACACGGTCATGGTCAACTTCGTCGGGCCTCGCCACCTCATCGAGTCGTTGGTCCCGCAGATGCCGCCCGGCGCAGCCGCGGTCTGCGTGGCCTCCAACGCCGGCCTCGGCTGGCAGCAGGACCTCGACTGGCTGCTGCCGGTCGTCAGCGAGGGCGGGTTCGACGAGGGTCGGGCGTGGTGCGAGGCGAACGCCGAGCGCATCGCGACCGGCTACGTCCCGTCGAAGAAGCTCCTCAACGCGTGGGTCGCATGGCGCGCGGTCACCCTGCTCGACGCCGGCATCCGGCTCAACTGCCAGAACCCCGGCCCGACCGAGACCGCGATGATGCCGGCCTTCGAGGCGCTGGCCGGCAAGGAGATGATCGACGCGTTCGTCGGGCCGTCGAAGCGTCGCTCGACCGCCGAGGAGCAGGCCTGGCCGCTCGTCTTCCTCAACAGCCGCCGGTCGTCCTACATCGCGGGCGAGGCGCTCCACACCGACGCCGGCTTCCTCGGCGCGGCGACCACCGGCCAGATCCAGTCCGCGCTGTAGCCGCGGCATGGCCGGGTACTCGCACATCACCTACGGGGTCGACGACGGCGTCGCGACGATCACGTTGCACCGCCCCGATCGGCTCAACGCGTTCACCAAGCTGATGCAGGTCGAGCTGTGCTCGGCCTTCGACGCGATCGACGCAGACCCTGCGGTGCGGGCCGTCGTCGTCACGGGCGCGGGCAAGGCGTTCTGCGCGGGTGCGGACCTCGGCAGTGGCGAGGTCACGTTCGACACCGACAACGCGCCGGCCGACAGCGGCATCGTGCGCGAAGCCGACGGTCGTCACCGCGACGAGGGCGGTCTCGTCTCGCTGCGCATCTTCCAGCTGACCAAGCCGATCATCGCTGCGATCAACGGCGTGTCGGTCGGCGTCGGGGCGACGATGACGCTGCCGATGGACGTGCGGCTCGCGTCGACCTCGGCCCGCTTCGGCTTCGTGTTCGCCCGGCGGGGCATCGTCCCCGAGGCGTGCTCGTCGTGGTTCCTGCCGCGCGTCGTGGGCATCAGCCGCGCCATGGAGTGGTGCGCGACCGGCCGCGTCTTCGACGCGGAGGAGGCGCTGGCCGGCGGCCTGGTCCGCTCGCTGCACGCACCGGACGACCTGCTGCCGGCGGCCTACGGGATCGCCCGGGAGATCGCCGACAGCTCGTCGGGCGTCTCGGTCGCGCTCACCCGGGCGATGCTGTGGCGGCTGCTCGGCGCGCCGCACCCGATGGAGGCCCACCGCCTGGACTCCGCGCTCGTCGACGCGCTCGGCGCGAGCGGCGAGGCCCGCGAGGGCGTCATGAGCTTCCTCGAGAAGCGCCCGCCCGCCTTCCCGGGCAAGGTGCCCGGCGACCTCCCGCCCACCTACCCCTGGTGGGAAGAACCGGAGTTCTAGGGTCGTCCCCTTCGGTTCGGCCTCAGGCGTAGGTGCGGACGAGGGCGAGGACGCGCTCGGCGTCGGGGCCTTCGGCCTCCAGCTCGGTGTCGGACGGCTCGAGGCGGCGGGCCGCCACCAGGCAGAGGTCCCGGGCGGGGCCCCGGACCGTCGTGGCCGCCGGCTCGTCGCCGGAGAAGCTCAGTGCCGGGCCGCCGGGCACCGTCAGCTCGAAGGCCACCGGGCCGTGCAGCTCCTCACCGGCGCGCGAGAACGCGTAGGGCAGGGTGCGCCAGGCGAGCCGGGCGATGGGTCCGAGCCGGTCGGTCGCCGACCACGTCCCACCGGACGCGAACGCGACGTCGCCCGAGTGGATCCACGCCTCGGCCAGCCGAGTCGTCGCCAGCGTCCGCAACGAGAGCTTCCCCGCCACCCAGTCGACGCGGTCATGCGGGTCGCCGGCCTGCAGCGCGGCCCGCACGCGCGCCGCGCCCTCGCGCCACCGCTCCCCGACCTCGGGTCCCGGGCGACCCCGCTCCTTGGCGACCATCGCGTCGGCGAGGTCGTCGACATCGCCGATCGGCCCGAGGCCCTCTGTCGCGCGCGCGGAGTACTCACCGAGCCGGTGCTCGGCGCTGGCCAGGGCCATCTCGTCGGTCTGGCTCAGGTGCAGCACCACGTCGGCGACCGTCCAGCCCTCGCAGCGCGACGGGCGGGCCCAGCCCTCGTCGTCCAACCCGTCGATGAGGGCGGCCAGCTCGGCGTGCTGCTGGGCCAGCACGGCCACGCCCTCGTCCATCGCCCCTGCTCCCCCGGTCATGCCCGCAGTCTGCCCCCGCAGACCGAAATTGGCCGTGTTCGCCGCGCATGGCGCGGCGAACCCGGCCAATTTCGTCGTGGGTGGTGAGGTCAGCCGGCTTCGGCGTCCTCGAGCGCCTTCTCGCGGGCCCAGGCGTAGTCCGGCTTGCCGTTCGGCGCCCGTACGACCGCGTCGACCACCACCACCGCGCGCGGCACCTTGTAGCCGGCCAGGTGCTCGCGAGCGTGGGCCTGCAGCGCGTCGAAGTTGACGTCCTGGCCGGCGCGCGGCTGCACGACCGCGACCACCCGCTCGCCCCAACGGTCGTCGGGCACGCCGACGACGAGCACGTCGTGCACCGCGTCGTGGGCCATGAGCGCGGACTCGACCTCCTCCGGGAAGACCTTCTCGCCGCCCGTGTTGATGCTGGCCGAGCCCCGGCCGTGGAGGCGGATGGAGCCGTCGGGCTCTACGCTGGCGAGGTCGCCCGGCAGGACCCAGCGCACGCCGTCGACCTCGACGAAGGTCTCCGCGGTCTTCTCGGGGTCGTTGTAGTAGCCGAGGGGGATGTGGCCCCGGCGGGCCAACCTCCCGATCTGGTCGGTCCCGGGCTCGATCGGACGGAGCTCGTCGTCGAGCACCGCGGTGTTCGCGTCCATGCTGAACACCGCGCCGGTCGCCTTGCCGTCGGCCGCGCCCGACGAATCCGTGCCGGCCACGCCGGTCTCGGTCGACCCGAACCCGTCCATCACCATCACGTTGGGTAGTGCCTCGCGCATGCGGCGCTTCACCGCGGGCGAGAGCACCGCGCCACCGGAGCCGAAGGCCATGAGCGACGACGCGTCGACCGGGTCCTCGAGGTAGCGGTCGATGAGCGGCGCCGCCATCGCGTTGCCGACGATCACCGCGATGTGCGCGCCCTCCTGCTCGATGAGGCGCCACGCCACCGCCGGGTCGAACGAGCCGGCCGGGAGCAACACGACCTTGCCCCCTCCGAACAGCGCCTGGAACGACGCCCAGTGCGCGCTCACGTGCATGAGCGGCGGCGTGACGAGCATGTGCAGGCCCTGCTCGGGGACGCGCTCGGTGAGCTGCTCGGCCCGCTCGATCGGTCCCTCGAACTGCGTCGGGTCACCGCCGCCCATCGACGCGAAGAAGATGTCCTCGTGGCGCCACATCACGCCCTTGGGCATGCCGGTGGTGCCGCCCGTGCACGCGCAGTACACGTCGTCGGAGGTTCGCCCGGTGAAGTCCCGCTCGGGTGACGCGGCGGCCAGCGCCTGCTCGTAGCTCGCCCAGCCCTCGGGCACGTCCGCGCCGCTGTCGTCGTCGACGACCAGCACCGTCCGCAGATCGGCGAGGCCCTGCGCACCGCCGGCCGCATCGGACGCAAAGCGCCGGTGCACCACGAGCCCGACCAGATCCATCATCCCGTAGAGGTGCTCGAGCTCGCGGGCGACGTACCGGTAGTTGATGTTGACGGGGACGGCCCGCAGCTTGAAGGCGGCGAGCATGCCCTCGATGTACTCCGGGCCGTTCATGAGGTGCAGCCCGATGTGGTCGCCGGGGCCGACGCCGGCCGACGCGAGGTGGTGGGCGAGCCGGTTGGCCCGCGCGTCGAGCTCGTCGTAGGTCAGGCGCCGGTCGCCCGACACGAGGGCGGTGCGGTCGTGGGCGACGTCGACCACCTGCTCGAACAGCTCGGACAAGTTGTACGTCGCGGTCACCGCGCCGGAAGCTAGCGCGACGCGGTTGGGCGATCCCGGGGTCGATCGGCCACGATCCTGCCCGTGGATCTGCTGGTCGTCTGCACGGGCAACGCGGCCCGCTCGGTGATGGCCGGCGCCGCGCTCGAGGCGACCGTCCCCGGCGCACGAATCGCGACCGCGGGCACCCTGGTGGTGGACGGCCAGCCCATGAGCTGGCGGACGCGAGCGGCGCTCGAAGGGGTTGGCCTGGCCGTGCCCGACCACCGCAGCCGCCAAGCCGGGGCGCACGATCTCGAGAAGGCGGACCTCGTCGTCGCGCTGGCCCCCGAGCACGTGCTCTGGGTGCGGCGGGAGCACCCGGGCGCGGCGGCGCACACCGCGACCCTGCGCCGGCTCGTGCGCGACCTGCCGGTCGATCCGCGACCGCTCAGCGAGCGCGTCGCCGGCATGGGCCTCGCCTCGGTGCAGCTCGGCGACTGGGAGGAGGTCGTCGACCCCGGGGGCGGCGAGGCGGACGTCTTCCTGGAGTGCGCCCGTGAGATCGTGGACCTCGTGGCCGAGCTGGCGCCGGCGCTGACGTGAGCGACCCCGTGCACCCCAAGGCCCGGGCGTTCGGCGCGGTGGCCGACGAGTACGAGCGGGCCCGGCCCGACTACCCGGCCGAGGCAGTCGCCCACGTGGTCGACGCGCTCGGGCTCGGTTCCGGGAAGGTCGTCGCCGACCTCGGCGCCGGCACCGGGAAGCTGACCCGGCTGCTCGTGCCGACGGGCGCCGAGATCCACGCGGTCGAGCCGGTCGACGGCATGCGCGCGGAGCTCGAGCGCCGCGTCCCCGGTGTGACCGCGCACGCGGACTCCGCCGAGGCACTGCCGTTCGCCGACGCCGGACTCGACGGGGCGACGGTCGCGCAGGCCGTGCACTGGTTCGGGCCACGCTGGGTCGACGAGATCAGCCGCGCCCTCCGGCCCGGCGCGGCGGTGGCGATCGTCTACAACCTGCGCGACCTCACCCAGCCATTGAACCGGGCCATCTCGGAGGCCCGGGAGCGGGTGGCTGACGGCGCGCCGTCCTACGCGAGCGGCCGCTGGCGCGAGCCGCTCGAGGCGTCGCCGGTCCTCGCCCACGACGGCTTCACCGGCTTCCCCTGGTCCTACGACCGCACCCATGCCGAGGTGCTGGACCAGGTCCTGTCGCTCGCTCCGATCAGCGCGCTGGGTCCGCACGACCAGCATGAGATCCTCACCGAGATCGCAGCCGTGCTCGCCGGCGAGCCGGACCCCGTCGCCCTCCGCTGCACCACCGAGGTCACCCTCTTCCGCCGCCGCTGACCCGTACTGGTCGGTGGAAGCTACCCCCGGGCGATTCTGCGTGCAGTTCTGTACAGATCTGTACAGAACTGCACGCAGAAACGGCTCTGGTGGCTCAGTCGACTCGCACGTGCCGGAACGTGGGGTGCGCCGCGCTGCCCTGCACGACGTAGACCTGGATGTCGTTGCGGCCGTCGTGCAGGAGCTCGGGCGGGAGCACCGTCCACCAGGGCGTGTGGTGGCCCGGGTGGGTCGAGTACGTCTCGGCGAAGCCGACCAGCCGGCCGTTCGCGGCGACCGCGACGGGCACGCCGTTGGCGGCGTCGAGCGTGCCGAACATGTAGGCCCACGGCACCCGGTGCGCGTGGAGGTCGACGTGTGCGTACCGGTCGAGGTCGTCGATCCTTCCGCTCGGTCCGCCCTCCACCACCGGGAACGACGAGACGTTTCGCCCGATCAGCGGCCCGTAGGGCCCCGCGCGGTAGAGCCGGAGGTCCGGGTCACCACCCGCCGAGGATGCGCGGCCGCGCATCGCCCGCCGGAAGCCCTCGGGTCCGTCGAGCGGCACGAAGTCGCGGCCCCGCGGCGGCTTCACCTGGTTGAGCTCCCACTTGTAGATGGGTCTCGTGCGCTCCCGCCGGCGCGGACCGAGCGCGGAGCGACCGTCCACCTTCCAGGGGATGCGCACGTGCAGCAGATCGGCGATCGTCGGCAGGATGTCGATCGACTCGACGGGTCGGTCGTCGACCCGGCCGCTCGCCTGGCGCGGTGCCTTGATGAAGAGCGGCGTCCACGCCACGTCCTGGTAGTTGCCCTCGGAGACGCCACGGACCGCGTTGCCCTTGATGAACGACACGCCGTGGTCGGCGGTCACGACGACCAGCGACCGGTCGTACACGCCGAGGTGCTTCAGCCGGGCCACGATGCGCCCGAGCAGCCGGTCGGCCGCTTGCAACTGCAGCAGGTGGCGCGTGCGCGCCGACCTTGCGACAGCGTCGGTCTCCCACGAGTACTCCGGCGCGCCGCGGGCCGCCGTGCCCTCGTAGTCCTGGCCGGTCGGGAGGTAGTGCCACGGCTGGTGCGGCAGCACGACGTGGAGGAAGTCGAGCCGGGCTGCCCGCCCCGGCCGCAGCGAGCGCACGAACCGCTCACCGGTCGACAGCGCGTGGTTCGAGCTCAGGCTGACGGTGCCGCTCGTGAACGACACCGACGCCTTGTGGCGGTCCGGCCAGGCGAAGTCGTGCCAGCTGGTCCACCCGTCGCTCAACAGCCCTCGGACACCCGCCTCGGTGCCGACCCGAGTGCCACCGGTTGCCCCGCAGAAGCTCTCGGGGCAGATGCGCGTCGCGCTCTCGTGCACGTTCATCTCGTACGCGCCGCCGAGCAGCGTGAAGATGCTGTGCGGGAAGGCGACCGCATTGGACACCGGGTAGGCCGCGTGCGGGTACTGCCCGGTGAGGATGGCCGGTACCGCGATCTGCGTGTACGGCGCGACCGTCGTGGTGTTCCGGTACCAGGTCGAGCCACCGGCCAGCGCGGCGAAGTTCGGGAACAGCGTCGAGTCGACCCGCCCGTGCCCGTCGAGCAGCGAGGTCTCCGGGAGCTCGTCCATGACGACCATGACCACGCGGACGTCGTTCTTGACCTGCACGTCCGCCGCCGAGGTGGGCCCGCCGGTGAACACCGCGTCGGTGACCGGCGAGAACCCGAGGAAGAGGAGCACGAACACCGGCGTGGCGATGGCCAGGTAGCGCAGCCACAGGCGCACCGCGCCGTACCGGGCGATGGCGACACCGCCGGCGATCGCGACCAGCGCGGCGAGCGCCACGATCGCGGTGTGGGCCAGCGAGGTGTTCCGGGCGACGACCTCCACCGCGATCACACCGACCAGCGCCGCGAGCAGGAGCACGTGCACGACTGGCCGGGCCCGTGGCGCGATCAGCCCGACGAGCACCTCTGCCACCCAGGCCACCACCGGAGGCACCGCGACGACGGCGAGCACGAACAGGATCGCCTCGAACGGCGTGGTGTCGCGGGTGACGAACACGCTCGCGTTCTTCGACAGGACGTCGAGCGTCGGCTGCACGAATGCGACGCCGGTCAGCGCAGCGAGTTCGAGGAACGCACGCGCCTCGTGCCGCCAGGGCCCGAACCGGTGCGATGTGACGGACCCCCCGGTCGAAGCCATCCGCCGGACACACTAGAACCGACGTGGTGCAGCCCTCGACGGCCCCCGAGTGGTTCGAACGGGCGCTCACGGTCCCGTGGACCGACGAGCGCGTCGACGTCGACGGCGCCGCCGTCCACTACCTCGCGTGGGGCGAGCGGGACCGACGTGGCCTCGTCTTCGTGCACGGCGGTGGCGCCCACGCGCACTGGTGGACGCACATCGCCGCGTCGTTCGCCCGCCAGTTCCGCGTGCTGGCGATCGACCTGTCAGGCCACGGCGACAGCGAGCACCGGGACGAGTACCTGCTCGAGCAGTGGACCCGCGAGGTCATGGCGGTGGCGAAGGCGGGCGGCATCGACGGCCACCCGGTCGTCGTCGGCCACAGCATGGGCGGCTTCGTCACGATCGCCACGGCTGCCCTGCACAACGAGGAGCTGACCGGCGTGATCGTCTGCGACTCGCCGGTCATGCGGGAGGATCCAGAGGTCGGCGCGTACCGGCTGCGCGAGGCGTTCGGCCAGCCCCGGACCTACGCCACCGTCGAGGAGGCGATGACCCGCTTCCGCACGGTCCCCGAGCAGGCCCACTACCTCGACTACGTGATGGACCACGTCGCCCGCCGCTCGCTCAAGGCGGTGGACGGCGGCTGGCAGTGGAAGTTCGACCGCCGCGTGTTCGCGCAGTTCGGCGGCAAGATCCGGTCGAGCGCGCTCCCCTACCTCCCGCAGGTGCGCTGCCGGTTCGCGCTGCTGCGCTCCGAGCACGGGCTCGTGACCGAGGACATCGGTGCGTCGATGTACGAGCAGCTCGGGCGGGTGGCCCCGGTGATCGAGATCCCCGAGGCCGGCCACCACGCCATGCTCGACGAGCCGCTCATCCTCCTGACCGCCATCCGCACGCTCCTCGAGGACTGGGACCACAGTCAGCCCATGGTGCGCCGGTAGGTCGCCCCTCTCGCGAGTACATCGTGCGGCTTGGCCGCAACAAGCACCGTGCTTGTCGGGTCGCCTTCGGCTCCTAACCGATGTTGCGGTCCACTCCCGCCCAGTAGGGCTCGCGGAGCTCGCGCTTGAGGAGCTTGCCCGAGGGGTTGCGGGGCAGCGTCTCGGCGAAGTCGACCGACTTCGGCAGCTTGAAGCCGGCCAGGCGCTCGCGGGCGAACGCGATCAGGTCGGCCTCGGTGACGTCGTCGTCGGCGAGCACCACGATCGCCTTGACCGCCTCGCCCCACCGGTCGTCGGGAACGCCGATCACCGCGACGTCGGCCACGCCCGGGTGGGTCGCCAGCGCGTTCTCGACCTCGGCCGGGTACACGTTCTCGCCGCCCGACACGATCATGTCCTTCACGCGGTCGTGCAGGAAGATGAAGCCGTCGCCGTCGAGGAAGCCGGCGTCACCGGTCTTGAACCAGCCGTCGGGCGTGATCGCCGCCGCGGTTGCCTCCGGGTTGTGCCAGTAGCCGGCCATGTTCTGGTGCGAGCGGGTCCACAGCTCGCCGACCTGGCCCACCGCCACGTCCTCACCGGTGGACGAGTCGACGGCCCGGACCTCCACCCACGGGTACGGCTTGCCGCACGAGCGCAGCAGGTCGGGCCGGCCCTCCGGGTCGTGGTCCACGCCGTCGAGCTGCGTGATCGCCCCGGTCGTCTCGGTCAGGCCGTACACCTGGATGAACTCGCAACCGATCGTCTCCATCCCCTTCACGAGCACCGAGTCGGTGATCGGTGACGCGCCGTAGACGAGCGCCCGCAGCGACGAGAAGTCGGTCTCCTCGACCCCCGGGGTCATCAGCACGAACTGGATGACGGCGGGCACCATGAACGCGTTCGTGATCCCGTGCCGGGGGACGAGCTCGAGGATGGCGGCCGGGTCGACGTCGCGCAGCACGACCGTCCGGCACCCGAAGGTCATGCCGACCATCGACCAGCCGGCGCCCGCGATGTGGAACATCGGCATGAGGGCGAGGTTCACCGAGTCGGGCGTGAACCTCCACTGCTCGGCGATGCCGAGCACGCCCTTGAAGAAGTTGTCGTTGGTGAGCATCACGCCCTTGGGCAGGCCCGTCGTGCCCGACGTGTAGAGCTGGAACGCGATGTCGCTCCCCGAGGCCTCGAAGCCCGGATCCGCGGAAGCGGGGTCGCCGAGCCAGTCCTCGTACGCCGGCCACCGGTCGTGAGAGCCGATGGCGACGATCGTGCGCACGCCGGTGAGCTCCGCCTCCACCTTCTCGATGTGGGCCACGAACTCGGGACCGACGATCACCACCGTCGCCTGCGCGTCGGTGATGATCTGCGCCATCTCGGGTGGGGCCAGCCGCCAGTTGACCGAGACGTTGACCGCGCCGAGCTTCGCCGTCCCGAAGGTGACCTCGAACCACTCCGCTCCGTTCTTGTCGATGAACGCGATGCGGTCGTCGTAGCCGACGCCCTCGGCGGCGAGCGCCGCGGCCACCTGGTTCGAGCGGCGGTCGAGCTCGCCGAAGCTGATCGACCGCTCGCCGACCTCGAGCGCACCGTGGTCCGGGCGCTCCCGGCCGTGGGTGCGGATGATGTCGGCGATCGTGCTCATCGTCATGGACGGATCATCCCGCGTCGGTCCCGGTCCTGCTGGCCCGTCGTCGAATCACACCGGCCAGAGCACCGGGTTGCGACGGTCTCCGAGCGGCGACCCGGGGGCCAGGCCGCCGATCCACACCTCGTGGTCGAGCTCCTGGCCCGGGCGGATCACGTCTGCGACGCGCGCGTCGGCATCGACGTAGATGACCGTCATCACCGGTCGCATCCGGTCGGTCGGGTTGCCCGGCGCCGAGTGCACGACCCAGCCGGCGTGGAACGTCGCGTCACCCGCGGCGAGCGGTCCGTGCGAGTCGAGCGGCAGGCCTCGCGCCCGCAGCTCGCTGGCGAAGAGCTCCTGCGACTCGTCGGAGATGCGCGTGCCCCGGAGGTCGGTGAGCAGGTGGCTGCCCGATGCGAACGTCATCGTGCCGATCTCCGGCGGCACGTCGACCAGCGGCATCCACATGGTGACCATGCGCTCGGCCGGCAATGGCCAGTAGAAGCCGTCCTGGTGCCACGGCGTCGGACCGCCGCCGGGCTCCTTGAAGAGGCCCTGGTCGTGATACAGCCGCACGCTCTGGACCCCGAGCAGCCGCGCCGCGACCTCCGCGAAGCGCGGTGCGAAGACGAAGGTGCGGATGCGCTCGTCCGCCCGGTGCAGGTTGAACGACTGGAGGAACGCCTTGCCGTACGTGTCGCGCTCCTCGAGCGGCCGCGTGTCCCACGCGTGGGTGGTGCCGAGCTCGACGATCGGCGGCGCCAGCTCCGCCAGCTCTGAGGGCGACGCGAGGCCCCGCACCACCGCGTGGCCACGCGCCCGGAACGAGCCAACGGTGGCCTCGTCGAGCGGGTGGCGGTCGCCGAGGTCGATCACCGGCCGAACGGTAACGTCGCGGCCCGTGCTGCCGCCGGGCACGACCCGCCACCCCTGGAACGACCGGTTCACCTGGACGCTCCCCGACGTCGAGCCCACGACGATCACACCGCAGCAGCGCGCCGCGTTCGATCGCGACGGCTACCTCGCGCTCCCCGGCCTGCTCGACCAGCAGACCGTCGACGCGCTCGTCGGCGACCTCGACCGGCTCGAGGCCCAGGTCGACGCGTTCCTCGCCGGTCAGGAGGACGGTCGCTTCGACATCGCCGAGAGCGGCGCGATCACCTTCACGTTGCACGCGGTCCTGCGTTCCGACGCCGCGCGGAACTTCGCCCGTCATCCTGCGCTGGTGGGGCTGTGCCACGACCTCGTCGGTCCCGACGTCAACCTCTACTGGGACCAGGCGGTCTACAAGAAGCCGGAGAAGCCGCGCCGCTTCCCGTGGCACCAGGACACCGGCTACACGTTCGTCGAGCCGCAGCACTACCTCACGTGCTGGGTCGCGCTGACCGACGCGACGGTCGACAACGGTTGCCCGCGCGTGCTGCCGCAGGTGCACCGGGAGGGCACGCTGTTGCACGAGTGGATCGACCCGATCGGCTGGCAGTGCATCGACGGCGACCCGGACGGCGCGGTGCCCGTCGAGATCCCCGCCGGTGGGGTCATCGCGTTCTCGTCGCTGACGCCCCACTCGACCGGTCCGAACACGACCGACGGCGTGCGCAAGGCGTACATCGTCCAGTTCGGCGCGGACGGCATGCTCGCGGTGGACGGCGACTGGGAGCACGGTGGCGAGCCGACCGGTCGGCGGACCTGCGACGACCCGCAGCGCCAGTTCCCCGTCCTGCGCGACGGCGTCCCCGTCTGAGCCGGCTCAGCGCGCGCTCGGGAGCGTGACCGTGAACCGGGCCCCACCGCCCGGTGCATCGTCCACCGCGACCGAGCCGTCGTGCGCAGCCGCGACCTGGGCGACGATCGCGAGGCCGAGGCCCGACCCGCCCGTGCCGCGGGCGCGCGCCGCGTCGAGGCGCGTGAAGCGCTCGAACACCCGCTCGCGATCGGCGGACGCCACGCCCGGCCCGTCGTCGCGCACCGCGAGCACCACGACCCCGTCGTGGCCGCGGAGGTCGAACCCGACGAGCCCGCGAGCGTGGCGCTCGGCGTTGTCGGCGAGGTTGCGCACCATGCGGGTGAGCTGGCCGGCGTCACCGGTCACCTGACCAGCCGACACCTGGGCGGTGTCGACCTGCACGAGCGCCCGCGATCGGAGGCGGGCGGCCTCGGCCAGCACGAGGTCGTCGAGGTCGACCGCCCGCCGGCGCGCCGGTGAACCCTCGTCGGATCGGGCCAGGAGCAGCAGGTCGTCGACGAGGGACTGCATCCGCAGGCACTCGGCCATGAGCCCCTCGGCCATCGGGACGTGCTCGCTCCGATCCAGATCGGTCATGAGCAGCTCGAGCTCGTGGCGGATCGTCGCGAGCGGGCTGCGCAGCTCGTGGCTCGCGTCCGAGACGAAGCGCTGCTGGCGGGCGCGCGCCGTCTCGAGTCGGGCGAGCATCTCGTTCATCGTGTGCGCGAGGCGGGCGACCTCGTCGCCGCTCGACGGCTCCGGCACGCGCCTTCCGAGATCGTCCTCGTCGGAGATCGCCCCGACCTCCTCGCGGATCGCCTCCACGGGTCGCAGCGCGCGCCCGGTCACGATCCACGTGATCCCCGCGACGAGCAGCATGAGGAGCGGCACACCGATCGCGAACGCGTGGATGACCACCTCGGAGCCCTCGTCGACCGGCTCCAGGCTCTCGGCCGCGAGCACGGTGAACCGGTCCTTCCCGCGCGGCGCGTCGACCGCGACCACCCGGTACGCGCCGGAGCTCATGATCAGGTCGTCGACCGTGGTCGCTCCGCCGGCGGGGACGTCGGCCATGGCCGGGCGGTGCACGACGTTCGTGCTCCCACCGATGGTGCGCCGCTGCCCGTCGAGCACCTGGATGGCCGAGTCCTCCTCGTCGTCGATGGCGAGCCGCTCGGGCGCGGTGCCCGACTGGAGCAGGGCGACGACGTCCTCGGCTCGCAGCCGGGCGGTCGTCTCGACGTCGTCGGTCAGCTTCTGGCGCAGCCCGGCGAGCACCCCGAACGCGCCGACGATCAGCGCCAGCCCGACGACGACCGT
>JAFBAD010000008.1 GCA_019247975.1 Acidimicrobiia bacterium | reverse complement strand
TGGGGCGGTCACGTGCCGGTGCCGCCCGGGGTGGGTCCGCCGCCGCCGGGCACGCCGCTCGCGGTGCAGGCACCCCCGCCTCCTCCGTGAGCGCCGGGCCCGGTGCGGCCCGCACGCTCCTGCGCCGGTTCGCGAGCATCGGCGCCGTCGCCACCGTGGTCGACGTCGGCCTGCTCCTGGGGCTGGCCCGCGGGCTGGGGTGGCCGGTGCTCGCGGCGGACGCCGTGTCGATCACCGCGGCCGCCTGCGTCTCGTTCCTCGCCAACCGCGCGATCACCTTCGCCGACGATCCGTCGGTCCGCTGGGTGCGCGCACCCGGCACGTTCGTCGCGACCGCCCTCATGGCCGGCATCCTCGACCTCGCGGTGCTGGCGATCACCACCCAGCTGATCGACCCGGACGAACCGCTCGAGCTGCTCCTCGCCAAGGTCCCGCCGCTCGCCCTCGCCGCGCTGCTCCGCGTGCGGGTCTACCGGACCGTTCTCTTCGAGGAGGTGCGGGCCGACGTGGCGTCACGGGTGCCGCGGGCTCCGGCTCCGGGGCGGGCGCGGCTCTCGGTGGTGGTGCCCGCGTACCGCGAGCCGGAGCAGTTGGCCACGACGGTGGCTCGTCTGCGAGACGAGCTCGTGGCGACGCTTCCCGGCGACCAGCTCGAGATCGTCGTCGTCGACGACGGGTCGGGCGACGCCACCGCGGACACCGCCCGGCGCGCCGGCGCCGACCAGGTGCTCGTGCACGAGGCGAACCAGGGCAAGGGCGCCGCCGTGCGCACGGGGGCGCTCGCCGCCACCGGCCGGACCGTCGCGTTCACCGACGCCGATCTCGCCTACCCGCCGGCCCAGCTGGTGCGCCTGCTCGAGCAGGTCGAGACCGGGTGGGACGTGGTGGTCGGGAGCCGGCGCCACACCGACACCACGACGCTCGTGAAGGCGCGCCGCCTGCGGGAGGTCGGCGGCCGCCTGATCAACCGGTTCACGCACGCCGTGCTGCTCGGTCAGTACCGCGACACGCAGTGCGGGCTGAAGGCGTTCCGCTCCGACATCGCCCGCCTGCTGTTCACGAAGACCCGGATCGACGGCTTCGCGTTCGACGTCGAGCTCTTCCACCTGGTCGAGCGCTACCACCTCTCGCTGACCGAGGTGCCGGTGGAGGTGGCCAACTCCAGCCGCTCGACGGTGCACGTGGCCCGGGACGGCCTGCGGCTCGTGCGGGACCTGCTGCGCATCCTGCGCGACGGGCGGCGGGGCCGCTACGACCTCACCCCGGCCGAGGTCGCCGCGCTCGCGCCGATCGAGGGGTCACCCATCGACAACTAGGGTCCCACGACGTGAGGCTGCGGAGCGCCAGCGGAGCGAGCGCGATCAGAGAACCCGATGCCGAAGGCCGATCTCCGAAGGAGGTCGCGGTGTGACGTCTGATGTTCTGGACCAGATCTTCAAGGCCTACGACGTGCGGGGGACCGTCCCCGACCAGCTCGACGCCGACCTGTGCCGGGCCATCGGCGCGGCGTTCGCCCGCTTCGCGTCCGAGACCGAGGGGGCGACCCGGGTGCTGGTCGGCCGGGACATGCGGCCCACCGGCGCCGAGTTCGCCGGTGCGTTCTCCGAGGGCGTGCAGGGCCAGGGCCTCGACGTCGTCGACCTCGGCCTCGCCTCGACCGACCTCGTGTACTTCGCGTCCGGACGGCTGGGAGCACCGGCCGCGATGTTCACGGCCTCGCACAACCCGGCCAACTACAACGGCATCAAGTTCTGCCTCACCGGGGCACGGGCGGTCGGCCAGGACACCGGCCTCGACCACATCAAGGCGACGGTCCGGGGCGGCATCACCGACGCGCCGACCGAGCCGGGTTCGCTGACCGGGATCGACCTGCTCGATGACTTCGCCGAGCACGTCCGGTCGTTCATCGACCCGTCCCAGCTCGTGCCGCTCAAGGTCGTCGCCGACACCGCCAACGGGATGGGCGGCCTCGTGGTCCCCGCGGTGTTCGCCAAGCTGCCCTTCGAGCTCGACCTCCTCTACGGCGACCTGGACGGCAGCTTCCCGAACCACCCGGCCGACCCGATCCAGATCGAGAACCAGGCCGACCTGCGGGCGCGCGTGCTCGAGACCGGAGCCGACGTGGGGCTCGCCTTCGACGGCGACGCGGACCGCGTCTTCGTGGTCGACGAGCTGGGCGAGCCGATCTCGGGCTCGACCACGACCGCGATGGTCGCAGCCGGGATCCTCGAGAAGGAGCCCGGCGCGACGGTCCTGCACAACCTCATCTGCTCGAAGGCGGTGCCCGAGATCGTGCGCGAGCGCGGCGGCACCCCGGTGCGCACGAAGGTCGGCCACTCGTTCATCAAGGCGCTGATGGCCGACACCGGCGCCGCCTTCGGCGGTGAGCACTCGGCCCACTACTACTTCCGCGACAACTGGCGGGCCGACTCCGGCCTCATCGCCGCGATGCACGTGCTCGAGCAGCGCAGCCGCGCCGGCCGGCCGCTCTCCGAGCTGCGCAAGCCGTTCGACCGCTACGCGATGTCCGGCGAGATCAACACGAAGGTGGACGACCCGCTGGTCGTGATCGAGCACGTCGCCGGCGCGTTCCCCGACGCCGATCAGGACCGGCTCGACGGCCTGACCGTCGACCTCGGGTCGTGGTGGTTCAACCTGCGCCCGTCGAACACCGAGCCGCTGCTGCGGCTCAACCTCGAAGCGGCCGACCGCGCCGCCTGCGACGAGCACGTCGCCGAAGTGCTCGCCCTCATCAGAGAACCCGGAGGTTGACGATGGCCCTCGATCCCGTCCTGCTCGAGATCCTGGCCTGCCCCGAGGACAAGGGCCCGCTGCTCTACTTCGAGGGCGAGGACTCGCTCTACAACCCCCGCCTGAAGCGGCGGTACATGATCAAGGACGACATCCCGGTGATGCTCATCGAGGAGGCCGAGACCGTCGACGACGCCGAGCACCAGCGGCTGCTGGCCAAGGCCGAGTCCGAGGGCATCCAGCCGACCTTCGATCCCTCCTGATGTCGGGGAGCGATCCGACCCGGCGGGGCATCGACACCCTGGGCATGTTCGACGCGACCGCAGGCCTGCCCGAGCAGGTCGCCGCGGCGGTGGAGCTCGGCCGCGCGGTCGAGGGCCTGCCCGACGGTGAGCAGGTGGCGAACATCGTCGTGCTCGGCATGGGCGGCAGCGGCGTGGCCGGCGATCTGCTCGCGGCGGTCGGCCAGCAGTTCCTGCCGGTGCCGGTCACAGTCGTGAAGGGCTACGACGCGCCGAGCTTCATCGACCGCACGACGCTGGTGTTCGCGCTGTCGTTCTCGGGCGACACCGAGGAGACGCTGCAGGCGGTCGACGAGGCCCAGACCAGCGGTGCGAGCATCGTCGCGGTCGCTCGCGGCGGGCAGCTGGCCGCGCGAGCGGAGGACCTCGGCGTGCCGCTCATCGGCGTGCCCGACGACATCCCGCAGCCGCGCGCCGGGCTCGGCGCGCTGGCGATCCCACCGCTGATCGTGCTCGAGCGGATGGGCCTGTTCCCCGGCGCGGAAGGGTGGGTGGAGAGCGCGGTCGCGCAGCTGCGCCGCCGCCGCGACCAGCTGGTCGCGGACGACAGCCCGGCCGAGGTCATCGCCCGGCGGATCGGTCGGTGCCTGCCGATCGTCTATGGCGCATCGGCGCTCGGCGCGGTCGCAGCGACCCGCTGGAAGACGCAGTGCAACGAGAACGCGAAGGTGGCCGCGTTCGCGAACGCGGTGCCCGAGCTCTGCCACAACGAGATCGCCGGCTGGGGCCAGCACGGCGACGTCACCCGCCAGGTCTTCCACCTCGTGCTGCTCCGCCACGACGAGGAGCACCCGCAGGAGGCCCGCCGCTTCGACCTGCTGGCCGGCCTCATGGAAGAGGTGGTCGGCGAGATCCACACCGTGCGGGCCGAGGGCGAGGGCCCGCTCGCCCAGGTGCTCGACCTGATCTTCGTCGGCGACTTCATGTCACTCCACCTCGCCGCGCAGGAGGGCCTCGACCCCGGGCCGGTTCCCGTCCTCGACGAGATCAAGGCCGCCCTCTCCCACGGCTGACCCCCACTGCGAAATTGGCCCGGTTACCCGCGCCATGCGCGGACAACGTGGCCAATTTCGTGATGGGGTGGGTCCTAGCGCGGGGTCGCTTCTCGGACCTTGTAGACGAGCTGGCCGGTGGCGGCGATCGCGCCGGCGGCGGTGCGCACGAGGCTCTCGCAGAAGGCGACCGAGCGGCCCCGCCGGGTGATCCAGCCCTCGCCGACCGCGTCCTCACCGACGATCGCGCCGAGGTACTGCACCGACATGCTCAGCGTGAGCATGTCGGGGATCAGGTCGTGCGCGCTGGCGACCGCGGGGACGACGACGGTGTCGATCAGCGTCGCGATCGCGCCGCCGTGGACGACGCCGGCCGGCTGGTTCAGCTCGGGGCGGTAGGGCAGGCGCATGCGGCAGTAGTCGCGCCGGATCTCTTCGATCTGCAGGCCGACCAGCTGCGGGAAGAGCGGCTGCTCCCACTGGCCGAAGTTGCGCCAGAGCGCCGCCCGCTCGGGCGGGACCGGCTCGAACGACTCGGGGTCGGGGGCGAGGACGGCGGCCACCCGCGTCAGCGTAGGTAGCTCTGGCCGCCGTCGACGACGAGGGTCGTGCCGGTGATGTAGCTGGCGTCGTCGGAGCAGAGCCACACCGCGGCGCGGCCGATGTCGGCCTCGGGGTCGCCGATGCGACCGAGTGGCACCTCGGCGAGCACCTGGTCGTAGGAGTCGCGGTCGTGCTCCATCCACCAGTCCATGCCGTCGCTCGACGAGAACGGCATCAGCGCGACGACCCGGATACCGGCCGGTCCGAACTCGACCGCGGCCGCCCGGTTCAGCGCGGACATCGATGCCTTGATCGCCGCGTACGCGCCGAGCTCGAGCGGGTGGGTGCGCAGGAACGAACCCGACGTGAGGTTGAGGATCACGCCGCCGCCGTCGGCGAGGTGCGGGTGGGCCGCCCGCATGAAGCGCATCATCGCCAGCGGCCCGATGCGGAACGAGAGGTCGAACGCCTTGTCGGTCACGTCGAGCAGCGCGCCGTACGGCGCGACGTTGGCGTTGTTGACGAGGATGTCGACCGTTCCGAACTGGTCGACCACGTCGGCGACGCAGCGCTCCACGTCCTCGGGCTTGGCGACGTTGCACACGTTGGTGACCGCCTCGCCGCCGGCCGCCTGGATCTCGGCGACCACCGGCGCGGCCTTGTCCTCGGAGCGGGCGGACACGACGACCCGTGCCCCCTCCTTGCCCATCGCCACCGCGATGCCCCGGCCCACGCCCTTCCCGGCCCCGGTCACGATCGCGACCCGCCCCTCGAGCGCCCCGCCCATCAGGTCGACACGACCGTGAAGAGGTCTTCGCGGCACGGGACCATCTGGAGCGTCGCCATGTCGGTGAACGAGTCGTGCACCTCCATCGAGCGCTCCATGCGCCGCTTCAGCTCATCGGCGTCGCCACCGGCCGAGTAGAAGCGGTCGAAGTCGAGGAGGTCGTCGAGCGACGGGACCGACTCCTCGACGATGCCGCGGAAGGCCGGCGCGCCCGGCGTGAGCGCCCGAGCGATCGAGTTGCGCATGTACAGCGTGATCGGGTGGAGGTCGAAGCTGAGAGGCGTCTGGACGCCGTGCCAGTTGGCGAAGAACTCGTCGTCGCTCAGGCCCTCGCGCTTGTGGAACAGCGTGAGCAGCGACACCCCCGGCGACGGCCGCTCGGTGGGCACGGTCGCGTACGCGAGCGGCACCGACTCGGTCACGAGGAACGCGTGGGTGGTGCAGCCGGCCTGCGCGATCGCGTCAAGGATCGGTTGGCGCTCGTCGATGGAGTCGACCCACACGCCGACGCTCGCGGTGAGCACACCACCGTCGTCGGCGGCGCCGAAGCGCATGGCCGCGGCAGCCGGCTCCTCGGTGAGGATGCGCAGGCCGGACACGCCGTGGTGGAGCAGCGCCGGTGCCACCTCCGACAGCAGCGTCTTCTGGATCGCCGCCTCGTCCGCCTCGGGCGGACGCCACAGCGCGTGGATGATCTTCTCCAACTCCGGAACGCTCCCTCCCCGGGCAGGAGGGCCCGGATCAGGACAACCTACGACGCCGCGTCACGCAGATGCCGATGCCGACGACCACCAGGCCGACCCCGGTGGTGAGCGGGCCCACGGGGTCGGTGCCGGTCTTGGGGAGCGAGCCGTCCGCGGCGGCCGACGACGCATCGTCGGGGGCAGCCCCGGCGGTCGCCGACGCCATCGGTTCCGCACCGGCGGACACGGTGACCGGCGCCTCGGGCGAGAGGGGCCGGCCCAGCGCGTTGACGCCGGTGGCGACGAGCGTGTGGTCACCGGGTTCGACCGCGGGGATCATCACCGTCGCCGTGAAGCGTCCGTCGGCGCCGGCGGTGACCGTCCCGAGAACGATCGGGTCGGAGTGGAGCGTGAGGGTCACCTCGGAGCCGGGGTCGAAGCCCTGGCCGGCGACGTCGAGGGTCCCGCCCCACACGACCGAGCTGCTGCCGAGGTCGAGGCCGGCGGACTCGGTGTAGGTGAACGCGCCGGTGAGGGTGGTCGAGCCACCTGCGGTCGTCACCACCACGTCGGCTTCACCGAGCGCACCGGCGGGCACGACGGCGGTGACCTTCGTGTCGTCCTGCACGGTCACGTCGCTAGCGGCGGTGCCGCCGACCGTCACCCCGGAGGTGGTCGCGAGGCCGGCGCCACTGATCGTGATGGTGGTGCCCCCCGCGGTCGGACCGGCGACCGGCGACACCGTGAGGAACGATGCCGGGCTGTCGTAGGTGAACGCGTCGGCGCCGGTGCCGGAGGCGTCGGGCGTCGTCACGACCACGTCGACCGTGCCGGCGACGTGTGCGGGGAGCGTCGCGGTGATGGTGGTGCCGTCGACGACGTCGACATCCGTGGCCTCGGCGTCCCCGAAGGTCACCGAGGTCGCGCCGGTGAACCCGGAGCCGTGGATCGTGACCGCGACGCCGCCGGCGACCGGGCCCTCGGTCGGGTCGACGCTCGTCACGGTCGGGACCGCGAAGTAGCGGAAGCCGTTGGTCAGCGTGGTCGCGCCGCTGTCGCTGGTCTGCACCACGACGTTGCACGACCCCACCGAGCCGGCCGGGGTGGTGAAGTCGACCTCGGTGTCGCTGACGACGTCGAGGTCGGTGCCGGCCTGGCCGCAGACGAGCACACCGGTCGTGTCGGCGAGGTGGGTGCCGGTCAGGGCGACCGCGGTCCCGCCGGCGGCCGGCCCGGTGCTCGGGGAGAGGTCGAGCGACGCCGGCGCGGCGTTGTACGTGAACCCGTCGGTCGCGGTGCCGGACGTGTCCGGCGTCGTCACGACGACATCGACCGAGCCCGCCGCGTGTGCGGGCGCGGTGGCGGTGATCGTCATGTCGTCGACCACGGTGACACCGGTGGCTGCGGTCCCGCCGAAGCTCACCGAGGTCGCGCCGGTGAACCCGGAGCCGGTGACGGTGACTGCGCTGCCGCCCGCAGCCGGGCCTTCGCTCGGGGCGACGTCGGCGATCGCCGGGACGGCGAAGTAGCGGAAGCCGCCGTCGAGGGTGGACGAGCCGTTCGCGTTGGTCTGGACGGTCACGTCGCAGGTGCCGACATCGCCGGGCGGTGTGGTGAAGTCGACCTCGGTGTCGCTGACGACGTCGAGGCCGGTCGCCGGTTGGCCGCAGATGAGCACGGCGGAGGTGTCGCTGAGGCCGGCGCCGGTCAGCGTGACCGCGGTGGCGCCGTCGGTCGGGCCGGTGTCCGGCGAGAGGGCGAGCGAGGCCGGCGAGGTGTAGTAGCGGTAGGCGTCGGTCCCGGTGCCGGACGCGTCCGGTGTCGTGACGACGACGTCGACGCTGCCGTCCGCGTGGGCCGGCGTGGTCGCGGTGATGCTGGTGTCGTTGACCACGGTGACACCGGTGGCTGCGGTCCCGCCGAAGGTGACCGAGGTCGCGCCGGTGAAGCCGGTGCCGGTGATGGTCACCGCGGTGCCGCCGTCGGACAGGCCGGCCTCGGGGGCGACGCTCGTCACGGCGGGCACCGCGAAGTAGCGGAAGCCTCCGTCGAGGGTGGTCGAGCCGCTTGCGTTGGTCTGCACGGTGACGTCACAGGCGCCGACGTCGCCGGCCGGTGTGGTGAAGTCGACCTCGGTGTCGCTGACGACGTCGAGGCCGGTCGCCGGTTGGCCACAGACCAGCACGGCCGAGGTGTCGGTGAGGTCGGTGCCGGTCAGGGTGACCGCGGTGGCGCCGGCGGTCGGGCCGGTGTCGGGCGAGAGGGCGAGCGAGGCGGGCGAGGTGTAGTAGCGGAACGCACCGATCCCGGTGCCGGAGGCGTCCGGCGTGGTGACGACGACGTCGACGGTGCCGTCTGCGTGAGCCCGCGTCGTCGCGGTGATCGTGGTGTCGTTCACCACGTCGACGTCGCTCGCGGTGACGCCGCCGATGGTCGGTGCGCCTGCGCCGATGAACCCGGAGCCGTGGATCGTGATGGCGGTGCCACCGGCCGACGGGCCGTTGTCGGGGTCGACGCTCGTCACGGCGGGGACCGCGAAGTAACGGAAGGCGTCGTCGAGGGTCGCCGTGCCGCTCGCGTGCGTCCGTACGGTGACGTCACAGCTGCCGACCGAGCCGGTCGGCGTGGTGAAGCTGACCTCGGTGTCGCTGACGACATCGAGGTTGCTCACCGCCTGACCGCAGACCAGGACCGACGACGTGTCGGTGAGGTCGGTGCCGGTCAGCGTCACGGCCGTCCCGCCAGCCGTCGATCCGGCGATCGGGTCGATCGAGTCCGGGTGCGGAGGCTCGGGGACCGTGTAGGTCTGCGGGGCGCCCGTGTAGGAGAACGTCGTCACCCAGGTCGTGCCGCCGTCGAGCGACATGCGCACGCGGCCGTTGCCGCCGCGCGTCCCGGTGGTGCTGCCGGCGTTGCTGAACATCGCGTCAACGTGGTTGCTGCCGCCGCCGCCCCCACCGCCGCCGTTGATGCAGCAGGTGCCGCCGCCACCACCGCCGCCGAACCAGCCGCCGCCCCCGCCGCCCCCGGCGCCCCCTTCCTCGTCAGCGGGCTCCGAGGCGCCGCCGGCGCCACCGGTCGAGCTCGAACCGTCCACGCCCGCGGTCCCGCCGAGGCCGCCGGTCCCGCCGCCGGACCCGGCTGCGTTCGCGGTGGCGCCGCTGCCGCCGAAGCCGGCGACGTCGCCGCTCCCGCGGCTGCCGTCGAGCCCCGGCAGACCGCCAGCCCCGCCGCCACCTCCGGCCCCTGCGTCGAGCCAGCCGCCGCCCACGCCGCCGCCGCCACCGGCGACGAGGACGCGGTTGCTCGGGTCGGTGCCGCCGATGCGCAGATCCGAGGCGCCGCCGCCGTTGCCGGCCGGGGCCATGCCCGGGCCGTCCGCGAACGTGCCGGGGTCGCCGCCGCCGTTGAACCCGTTGGTCCCGCCGACGTACACCGCGATGTCGGTGCCGGCGTCGAGCGTCGCCGTCCCCGTGACGGTGCCGCCTAGACCACCACCGGCGCCCTGGGCGCCGGACACCTCGAAGGTGACGGTGACCGCGGTCGCGGCCGATGCCGGTGCGCCGACCGCCACGAAGGTGGCCGCTACGAGGAGGAACCCAACCGCCCCGAGGGTCACGATGCGCGCGAGTCGGGAGCTGTGCCGGGAAAAGGTCATTAGGCACCTTTCGGCGCCGACGTGAGGTTGGGGAGGGAATCCCCCGAAAGACCTGGGCCTAGCGGTCCTCGAAGTGCGCCAGCACGTCCTCGGCGAAGCGGTAGGTGCCGTCGATCTTGAGCTGCAGGTCGTCGGTGAAGCCGCTGTAGAAGAACCACGGCATGGTCAGCAGGTCGGTCACGCCGACCGCCTCGACCCTGCGGTAGCCGTCCACGTCGACCGCATCGCTCGCCGAGCCGATCATCGCGAACGGCTGGTCGGAGCGGCCGTACTCGTCGCGGAAGGCGTCGATCTTCTTGCGGTAGTCGCCCAGCTCCTCGGTCGACGCCATGTCGGAGATCCAGCCGTCGTTGCGGGCGGCCCGCTTGAGCGCCGCGTCGCTGGTGCCGCCGACGTACACCGGCACCGGCGCAGTGACCGGCGGGTTCATCTCGAGGTTCGGGAACTCGTAGAACGCGCCGTGGTGGTCGACCATCTCACCGGTCCAGACCTTGCGCAGGACCTCGAGCTGCTCGTCGCCGCGCGCACCGCGCTTGCGGAACGGCTGCTCCATGAGCTCGAACTCCTCCTCGCACCAGCCCATGCCGATGCCGAGCGCGATGCGGTTGCCGGAGATGGCCGCTGCGGTGCCGACGGCCTTCGCCGCGTGGAACACGTTGCGCATGGGCAGCACGTACACGTTGGTGAAGAAGTGCAGCCGCTCGGTGACCGCGGCCATCGCGCCGATCGACACCCACGGGTCCATCCACGGCGTGAACGCCTTCCAGCGCCGCGACCCGTCCGCGGTGTACGGGTAGGGCGTCTGCAGCTCCTCGAGGTTGAGCACGTGGTCGGACACCGCGATCGCGTGGTAGCCGGCTTCGTCGGCGGCCTTCGCGAGCGGCAGGTAGTGCTCGGGCGGCGCGTAGGCCAGGCCGATGCTGAACCTCATGCGTGCGTGCCCCCGTCGACCCGCACGCACTCGCCGGTCATGTGCTTGCCGTCCTCGGAGGCGAGCAGCGCGACGACGCTCGCGATCGACTCGGGCTGCCCCGGACCCGTCGGCGACATGATGCGGCTCAGGAGCGAGAGGTCGGCGCCCTCGGGGAAGGTGATGTTGGCGCTGATGCCGGTCTGCACGCTCCCGGGCGCGACCGCGTTCACCCGGACGCCCTGCTTCGCGTACTCGATCGCCAGCGACTGGGTCAGCGCGGCGATGCCGCCCTTCGAGGCTGCGTAGGCGGCCATCCACGGGTGGCCGAAGAACGACGACGTCGACGCGCAGTTGACGATCGTCCCCTTCGTCTCCATGAGGTGGGGGAGCGCCTCGCGGCACATCAGGAAGGTGCCGGTGAGGTTGACCCGGAGCACGAGATCCCAGACGTCGGTCGGGCACTCGTGGGTGTGCGCGGTGCGCAGGATGCCCGCGATGTTGGCGAGCACGTCGAGCCGGCCGTGCGGTTCGACCGCGGCACGCACCGTCCCCGCGACCGCAGCCTCGTCAGCGACGTCCGCGACGTGCGCACGGATGCGGTCGCTCTCCTTCGCGGTGACGTCGAGCCCTGCCTCGTCGACGTCGACCGCCAGCACCGTCGCGCCTTCGGCGGCCAGCCGCACCGCGGTCGCCTGGCCGATGCCCGAGCCGGCACCGGTGACGATCGCGACCTTCCCTTCGAACCTGGTCACCGCCCGAGACTAGAACACGTTCCAGTTTTCTGCCGCGGTCGAGGCTCCCACCTGGTCGACTACTGTGACCGGGTCGCAAAACGGCGGCGGCATGGGCTGTCTCGGGTGGGCCTGCTGGCCCCAGCCCAACACCTCAACCATCGAGGCGCGCTCGTTCGCGCGCGGAGGCGTACACCCATGACCCTTTCCCCTGACGACTTCAAGGTCGCCGATCTCACCCTCGCCGGCTTCGGCCGCAAGGAGATCGAGCTGGCCGAGCACGAGATGCCCGGCCTCATGGCCACCCGGGCCGAGTACACCGACGCCCAGCCCCTCAAGGGCGCCCGCATCATGGGCTCCCTGCACATGACCATCCAGACGGCGGTGCTGATCGAGACGCTCGTCGCGCTCGGCGCCGATGTCCGCTGGGTCTCGTGCAACATCTTCTCGACCCAGGACCACGCGGCCGCGGCGATCGTGGTCGGTCCCGACGGCACGATCGACGCACCGAACGGCGTGCCGGTCTACGCGTGGAAGGGCGAGACGCTCGAGGAGTACTGGTGGTGCACCGACCAGGCCCTGCGCTGGCCCGACGGTGGCGGCCCGAACATGATCCTCGACGACGGTGGCGACGCGACGCTGCTCGTGCACAAGGGCACCGAGTTCGAGAAGGCCGGTGCCGTGCCCGACAAGGCCGAGGACGACCCCGAGGAGTGGGGCGTGATCCTCGACCTGCTGCGTGGGTCGCTCGCCAAGGAGCCCGATCGCTGGACCAAGGTCGGTCAGGGCATCAAGGGCGTGACCGAGGAGACCACTACCGGCGTCCACCGGCTGTACCAGATGCACCAGAACGGCCAGCTGCTGTTCCCGGCGATCAACGTCAACGACTCGGTCACCAAGTCGAAGTTCGACAACCTCTACGGCTGCCGCCACAGCCTCATCGACGGCATCAACCGCGCCACCGACGTGATGATCGGCGGCAAGGTCGCGCTCGTCATGGGCTACGGCGACGTCGGC
>JAFBAD010000143.1 GCA_019247975.1 Acidimicrobiia bacterium | reverse complement strand
GGGTGACGAGCACCTCGGGCCGGTGCCGGCGGATCGCTCGGGCGATGTCCCGCCGGAGCTCGAGGCCGTACTCGAGCACGCCGTCGCGGTGGTCGAGGAACTCGACGACGTCGACGCCGACCTCCGCCGCGCCGGCCCGCTCCTCCGCCTCGCGGAGCGGCCCGACCTCCGAGGGGTGACGTCCTTCGATCCCGGCTTCACCGCGCGTGGCCAGCAGGTAGGTGACGGTCCGGCCCCCGTCGGTCCAGCGGGCGACCGCCGACGCCGCGCCGTACTCCATGTCGTCGGGATGCGCGACGACCGCCAGCGCCCGCTGCCAGTCCTCGGGGAAGGGCTCGAGGTCCACGGCGGGTCAGTCTGCCCGAGCCCCGGGCGGCCCGATACCTGGCGAACGGGGTGAGGCCAAGGCGCCGAGGTCCGACCGGTAGGGTCTCGGCCCGATGTCTCGACCCAGATGGACCGCCCGAGCCCTCGCCCTCACGGCGATCACCGTCCTCCTCCTGGTCGCCTGCGGCGACGACGGCACCGCGGTCAAGGACGCGTCGGCGGCGAAGGACAAACCGGCCATCCCGACGTTGTCGGTTCCCGTCGACGCGGCCGGCAAGAAGTGCAAGGCGGCCACCGGCGTGCCCAAGAAGAAGGGCAAGCCGATCGTCGACATGCCCGCCGGCCAGCTGCCGCCCAAGAAGCTCGTCAGCAAGGACCTCAAGGTCGGCACGGGCGCGACCGTGGCGCTCGGCGACACGATCGAGGTGCAGTACGTGGGCATCGCCTGCTCGACGGGCAAGCAGTTCGACTCGTCGTGGGATCGAGACAAGCCCTTCGACACCGCGCTGACCGAGGACTCCGGTCTGATCAAGGGCTGGACCCAGGGCATCCCCGGGATGAAGGTGGGCGGCCGGCGGATGCTCACGGTCCCGTCGAACCTGGCCTACGCGGGCGCCGGTCAGGGTGACATCCGGCAGAACGAGGCGCTGGTGTTCGTGATCGACCTGTTGAAGGTCACACCGCCCTCGGCCACGACGACGACCACCTCGGCGCCGGCCGGCGGGTCGACCACGACGACGACCGGCGGGTCGACCACCACGACGACCACAGGGTCGACGACCACCACCTCCGGCGGCTGAGCGGCCGGCCGGATCAGGCCGGCTCGGGGACCAGCACCGTCCGGAGGGCGGCCAGTGCCTCGTCCATCAGGTGGCTCATCTCGGCGGTGCAGCCGGAGCGCAGCCACTCCGCGCTGGCCGCGATGTACGCGCCCATCGCGGCCGAGGCGATGACGCGCGCCCGCATGCGGACCTCGCCCTCCTCGTTGAGTCGGGGGGCGACGAACGTGGCGATGACCTCGTTCATCTCCTCCTGGTGCTGGCGGAACAGGCCCAGGATCTGGACCCTCGCCTGGCTGACGTCGGACTGCACGAGCACCCGGTCCCGCTGGCTGACGAGCAGGTCGCCGAGCGCCCGCAGGAGCGCCTCGAGGGAGGCCATGATCGGCTCGTCGGCCGGGCGCTCCGCGAGCACGTCGCGCATCATCTGCAGGCGGGGCTCGTGGTCACCGAAGAGCACCTCGTCCTTGGTGGCGAAGTAGCGGAAGAAGGTCCGGGCCGACACGTCGGCGGCCTCCGAGATCTCCTCCACGGTGGTGCCGTCGAAGCCCTTGTCGGTGAACAGTCGCATCGCCGCGGCCTCCAGGGCGCGCCGGGTGGCCAGCTTCTTGCGTTCGCGTCGTCCGAGTTCTTGCACGGGGTTTGAACCTACCTCGTTCGGGGGGACTGACCGGTCGCGCCCCGTACGACCGTTCACTGAGCAGCCAGTCAGTGTAGTTACCCGGGGCCTCCACGGGGTTGGCGCGCCGGTCCCCTACGTTTGATCCGAGTGATCGGCGTGCTCATCGCGGCCAGCGCCCCGGATCCCTCGCTCGTCGACGCGTGCGGCGAGCAGCCGGGGACCGCCTGCCGGTTCGTCTACGACCACACCTCCACGCAGTGGCTGGCGAAGGTGGTCGACTTCCTCGTCGCCCGACCGCTCAAGATCATCGTGATCGTGGTGGTGGCGTGGCTCCTGGCCAAGCTCACCCGCCGGCTGATCCGCCGCTTCGCCGCCGAGCTCGTCGGCTCGGTCCAGTCCGGGCGGTTGCGCAAGGCCCGCAGCCACGCCCCGAGCGTGCTCCTCTCCCAGCAGCAGCCGAGCCTGCGCTCGGCCGCCCGCACCGAGACGATCAGCCAGGTGCTCCAGAACCTCGCCACCGCGATCATCTGGACCTTCGCCGCCGTCTACGTGCTCGCGGCGCTCGGGCTGAGCCTCGGACCCCTGATCGCCGGCGCGGGCATCGTCGGCGTGGCCCTCGGCTTCGGGGCCCAGAGCCTGGTCAAGGACTTCCTCTCCGGCATGTTCATGCTCGTCGAGGACCAGTACGGCGTCGGTGACGTGATCGACGTCGGCGAGGCGAGCGGCACCGTCGAAGCGGTCTCGCTGCGCACGACCCGCATCCGCGACGTCAACGGCACGGTCTGGCACGTGCCGAACGGGGAGATCCAGCGGGTCGGCAACAAGTCGCAGCAGTGGGCCCGCGCGCTCCTCGACATCCTCGTGGCCCACGACACCGACGTCGACCGGGCCAACGCGGTGCTGAAGGAGGTGGCCGACCGGGTCACCGCGCAGGCGCCGCTCGTGACCGACGTGCTCGAGGAGCCCGAGGTCTGGGGCGTGGAGAACCTCGCACCGGAGGGGATCACCCTGCGGCTGGTCGTGAAGACCCGGCCCGGCGCGCAGTGGACCGTGATGCGGGCGCTGCGGATCGCCATCCAGGAGGCCTTCACGGCCGAGGGGATCAAGATGCCGCCGGTGGCCGGCACGGTGACCGTGCAGGCGCCCTCGGCCTCTCCCGCCGGCCGGCCCCAGGACTAGGGTCCCGGCCCGGTGACCGACCACGCCCACGACCAGGCCCACGCCCACGAGGACGACGAGACCGCGCACGACGCGCACGAGCCCCACGGCGTCCCGGAGGACCCCCGCTGGGTGCTGCTCCCGCTCGTGGTCGGGCTGGTGATCGGCATCGTCGTGGTGGCGGTGCTCGGGTTCGTGCCCGGCGCGCCCGCCCTCGTCTGACGGGAGAGCGGCGAGGCGTCCGACGTGCTCTTCGAGGCCCGGTTCGGCCCGGCCATCCAGGCCGGCGAGGTCACCGTCACCTACCGCCGGTGGAAGCGCCGCCAGGCGGTCGCCGGCCACCGCTACCGAACCGTCGTGGGTTACCTCGAGGTGGATGCGGTCGATGTCGTCGAGCAGGCGTCGATCACCGCGCGGGACGCACGCGCGGCCGGCTACCCGTCCGTCGAGGCGTTGGCCGCGGACCTGCGGGGCACACCGGACCTCCCGCTGTACCGCGTCCGCTTCCACGTGGTCGACGGACCCGATCCTCGTGACGAGCTCGCCGCCGCCGCGACGCTCGGGCCCGACGAGGTGATCGAGATCAGCGCCCGGCTGAAGCGGCTCGACAAGGCCAGCCGGAGCGGGCCGTGGACCGCCGCGACCCTGGACCTCATCGCGTCCCGACCGGGGGTGCGGGCAGCCGATCTCGCTGCGTCGGTCGACCGGGAGACCCAGCCGTTCAAGCTGGACGTCCGCAAGCTGAAGGGCCTCGGGCTCACCGTGAGCCTCGAGCGGGGCTACCGGCTGTCGCCGCGGGGCGAGGCGTACCGCGCCCTCCGACCGGCAGACGAGGCGTCGGTGTGAACGGTCGCGAACACCGGCTCCTCTAAGGTGGGTCCCTCGTGAGCACTACGACGACACCGGTCACCGGGCCGGTCGCCGAAGGCACGGGAACCGGAGGTCGGGCCGACGACATCAGCGTCGACCACCGCACCTACCACCTCGAGATCTTCATGATCAGCTTCTCCGGGTTGCTCCTGGAGATCGCCTACACGCGGGTCATCTCGTTCAAGCTCTTCTACTACTACACGTACCTGATCATCGGTCTGGCCCTGCTCGGCGTGGGCTTCGGCGGGGTCCTGGTCGCGGTGTCCGACCGCCTCCGCCGGCTGCGGACCGACACGATCCTCCTCTGGGGCAGCCTCATCGGCGTCGCCGCGGTCGCGCTCGGCTACTTCGTCGTCGCGATCACGCCGATCAACACGCTGCTGCTGTGGGACTACGGGTCACGCCGATCGTTCAGCACCCTGGCCCGCCTGCTCGTCGTGTGCGTGGCGCTGTTCGCGCCGTTCGCGTCCATCGGCGTGATGGTCGCGACGCTCTTCGGCCGTCGAGCCGAGCGGATCGGGCGCCTCTACTTCGCCGACCTGATGGGCGCCGGTCTCGCCTGCGCGCTCGCGGTGTTCATGATCCGCTACATCGGGCCGCCGGCGACGATCTTCCTGGCCGGCCTGGTCCTCGCCATCACCGCGATCCTCGTCGCGCTGCGGCAGGGCACGCGCCTGCTCCAGGGCGCCGCCGTGGTGCTCGGCGCGCTCATGGTCATCGGGCTGGTCGCGCCGAACGTGCTGCCCGATCCCCACGTCGACCAGAGCAAGTCGACCATCTCGCGCAACTCGGCCGAGTACTCGCGGTGGAGCCCGATCTTCCGGGTCGACGTCCAGGACGTCGGCAACGGCAGCAAGCTCGTGTACCACGACGGCCTCGTCGGCTCCCGGCTGTCGCAGTGGGACGGCAAGATGGCCGACCTCGAGAACTTCAACGACGACATCCGCTCGTTCCCGTTCGCGGCGACCGGTCCCGACCACAGCAACGTGATGATCATCGGCGCCGCTGGCGGCCACGAGATCCTGACCTCGCTCTTCTACCGGTCGAAGCACATCGACGCGATCGAGCTCAACCCGGTCACCCACGGCATGGTCACCGGCAAGTACGCCGACTACACCGGCCACCTCGCCGACCAGCCGGGCGTCAACTACGTCCTCGACGACGGCCGCTCGTACCTCGAGCGCAGCGACAAGAAGTACAACCTCGTCTGGTACCCGGCGCCGGACAGCTACGCGGCGGCCAACGCGGCGAGCTCGGGCGCGTTCGTGCTCTCCGAGAGCTACCTGTACACGAAGCAGGCGGTGAAGGAGAGCCTCGACCACCTCCGGCCGGGCGGCATCCTCGCCACCCAGTTCGGTGAAGTCGACTACACGAACAAGCCGAACCGCACCGCCCGCTACGCGAGCACCGTCCGCAAGGCGCTCGGCGAGATGGGCATCGAGGACCCGGCGAGCCACATGATGGTGATCACCACGCCGAGCGATCTGCCGCCGGCGACCATCTCGACGATCCTCGTCAAGAAGGACCCGTTCACCTCGGCCGACGTCGCGCGCATCACGCAGCAGATGGGCTCGGTGAAGGGCTCGCAGATCCGCCACGAGCCCGGTCGGCCGTCCGACGGCGGTGTGGTCGACCAGATCATCACGCTGCCCGACAACCAGCTGAACGCCTTCTACGACGGTTACAAGTTCGACGTCCGCGCGATCTCCGACAACGGACCGTTCTTCTGGCACTTCGCCCGCTTCAAGGACGTGATCCGCAACTTCGACCAGAAGACCGACTCGCTCGACCCCGAGTCCGGCACCGGTGAGCGGGTGCTGCTGCTGCTCTTCGGCATCGCGATCCTGTTCGCGCTCGTCTTCCTGCTGCTGCCGTTCGTGACGATCCGGAAGGTGTGGTCTGCCCTGCCACGGAAGGCGTCGTCGGCCGTCTACTTCGCGGCGCTCGGGTTCGGGTTCATCTTCTTCGAGATCACGCTCATCCAGAAGCTGACGCTGTTCCTCGGCTACCCGACGTACTCGCTCACGGTCACGCTCGCGTCGATCCTCGTGTTCACCGGCATCGGCGCGCTGCTCAGCGACAAGCTCGCGCCCTCGACCTGGCGGGCCGCGCTGCCGCTGCTCGGCGCGCTGGTGATCCTGACGTTCGCGTACCTGTTCGGTCTGCCGGCGGCCACCGATGCGCTGTTCCAGCTGCCGCTCGCCGCCCGTGTCGCGCTGGCTTTCGTCTTTCTCGCACCGCTCGGCGTGTGCCTCGGCATGTTCATGCCGCTCGGCCTCACCGCGGTGTCGCGCCTCACGACCCACTCGCGCGAGTACGTCGCCTGGGGCTGGGCGGTGAACGGCTTCGCCTCGGTGGTCGGCTCCGTGCTCACGACGCTGCTGGCGATGACCTTCGGCTTCGCCAACGTGCTGCTGTTCGCGCTGGCCGCCTACCTCGTCGCGATCCTCGCCCTCCGCGGCCTCCTGCGGCCGGTGTCTTCAGGCAGCTAGTCCGCGAGCGCGACCTCGACGCTGAAGGCGTCGGCTTCGGACTCGACCAGCTCGGCGACGCGGCCGGCGTCCATGACGTCGTCCTGCGCGAGGCGGAGCGCGGCGAGCCGCTCGGCGCGGTCGGCGACCGCGAGCCGGGTGACCTCCGAACGCATCGAGCGCTTGGCGTCGGACTTGGCCTTGCGGACCCCGCCCAGCGCGTCGGCCGCGACGTGGAGGACCGCCGGGTCGGCGTCGCCGGCGATGGCCCGGAGCGGTGCGGCCTCGGGCCAGGGCGCCCGGTGGACCGATCCCTCCTGCCACCACGACCAGACCTCCTCGGTGACGAACGGGAGGATCGGGGCGAAGAGCCGCAGGAGGGTGGACAGCGCGATCGCCAGCGAGGCCTGCGCCGAGTGGGCAGGAGCGTCGCCGCGCCCGCCGTACGCTCGCCCCTTGACGAGCTCGAGGTAGTCGTCGCAGAACGACCAGAAGAACGCCTCGGTGCGCTCGATCGCCCGCGTGTAGTGGAACTGGTCGAACGCCTCGGTCGTGGCCTCGACGACGTCGGCGAGCTGGGCGAGCATCGCCCGATCGATCGGCTCGCTGACCAGCGATGGGTCGTCGGCCGCGCCGAGGCCGAGCGCGAAGCGCGACGCGTTGAGGATCTTGATGGCCAACCGGCGGCCGACCTTCATCTGACCGAAGTCGGCGGCGGTGTCGGTGCCGGGCGCGCCGTTGCACGACCAGTAGCGGACCGCGTCGGTGCCGTACTCCTCGAGGAGCGGGAGCGGCGTGACGACGTTGCCCCTCGACTTCGACATCTTCTTGCGGTCGGGGTCGAGGACCCAGCCCGAGATCGCCGCACGGGCCCACGGCGTGGTGCCGTGCTCGAGGTGGGCGCGGACGACGGTCGAGAAGAGCCAGGTGCGGATGATGTCGTGGGCCTGGGGCCGAAGGTCCATCGGGAACGTGCGGGCGAACAGGTCGGGATCGGTCTCCCAGCCGGCGGCCAGCTGCGGCGTGAGCGACGACGTGGCCCAGGTGTCCATGACGTCGGGGTCGCCGATGAAGCCGCCGGGCTGACCCCGCTGGTCGTCGCGGAAGCCGGGCGGCGTGTCCGAGCTCGGGTCGACCGGCAGCGCGTCGTCGGCCGCAGGGATCGGGTCGTCGTAGTCGACCTCGCCGTCATCACCGACCCGGTACCAGACCGGGAACGGGACGCCGAAGTAGCGCTGGCGGCTGATCAGCCAGTCGCCGTTCAGCCCATCGACCCAGTTCTGGTAGCGGACGCCCATGTACGACGGGACCCACTCGATCTCGTCACCGCGCGCCTTGAGCGCAGCTCGCAGGTCGTCGTCACGCCCGCCGTTGCGGATGTACCACTGCCGCGAGGTGACGATCTCGAGCGGCTTGTTGCCCTTCTCGTAGTACTTGACCGCGTGGGTGATCGGGCGGGGGTCACCGTGCAGGTCGCCCGACTCGCGCAGCAGCTCGACCGTGCGCTCCCGCGCGGTGTGCATGGTCGCGCCGGCCAGCTGCGCGTATGCGTCCTGGCCCGTCGAGGAGTCGAGGCCGGGGGGCGGCTCGGCGATGATCCGGCCGTTCCGACCGACGATCGCACGCGTCTCGAGCCGCAGCTCCCGCCACCACTGGACGTCGGTGAGGTCACCGAACGTGCAGACCATCGCGATGCCGGTGCCCTTGTCCTTCTCGGCGAGGTGGTGGGCAACGACTGGGACCTCGACGCCGAAGACCGGCGTGGTGGCGGTCGTCCCGAACAGGGGCTGGTAGCGCTCGTCGTCGGGGTGGGCGACCAGGGCGACGCAGGCGGCCAGCAACTCCGGGCGGGTCGTCTCGATCATGATCGGGTCGCCGGAGGCCGGGTGGAACGAGATGCGGTGGTACGCGCCCGCGACCTCGTGGTCCTCGAGCTCGGCCTGGGAGACGGCCATGCCGAAGGTGACGTCCCACAGCGTCGGCGCCTCGGCCAGGTAGGCCTCGTCGCGGGCGAGGTTGCGGAGGAAGGCCCGCTGCGCGGTGGCCCGGGCCTTCTCGCTGATCGTCTGGTACAGCATCGACCAGTCGACCGACAGGCCGAGCCGGCGCCAGGTCGCCTCGAAGGCCTTCTCGTCCTCGGTGGTCAGGCGGACGCAGAGCTCGACGAAGTTGCGGCGGGAGGTGGTGACGAAGTCCTTGCCCGGCTTGTCCGGAGGGCTGAAGCCCGGGTCGTAGGGGAGCGACGGGTCGCAGCGGACGCCGTAGTAGTTCTCGACCCGACGCTCGGTCGGAACGCCGTTGTCGTCCCAGCCCATCGGATAGAAGACCTCGCGCCCCCGCATGCGCTGGTAGCGGGCGACCGCATCGGTGTGCGTGTAGCTGAAGACGTGGCCGATGTGGAGCGTGCCCGAGGCGGTCGGCGGCGGCGCGTCGATCGAGAAGACCTGATCTCGCGTCTTCGTCCGGTCGAAGCGGTAGGTGCCCCGCTCCTCCCAGGCCGCGGCCCACCGGTCCTCGAGCCCG
>JAFBAD010000293.1 GCA_019247975.1 Acidimicrobiia bacterium | reverse complement strand
GAAGACGATGAAGATCATCGCGATCAGGTAGAAGCGAACCGGGAACCGCTCGGGCGGCTCGCGGCTCGGCACGATGCCGCACTCGTACGGCGCAGATTTGGCGGTGTTCGGGCTGCGGGGGGCGAGCAGGTTGGACGCGACGAAGCTCAGTGCCGCGAACAGCACTCCCAGGACCAACAGGGCGAGGACCGGCAGGTACTGGCCCATCGCGTCACGCAGCCGCGGCGGCCGCTCGTGCCGCCGCGACGAGCTTGTCGCGCCGGTGCAGGCTGTTGCAGCAGATGCCGAACACGATCGCGGAGAAGATGGTCACGCCCACCGACGGTAGGCGCCTGGCTCCCAGGTCGCGCTCCATGACGACGGAGATCACCGGCTTGGTCGGGTCGGCCTTGGGCAGCGGCGGCGCCTGACCGGGCTGGGTGACCTGCGGGACGACCTGCTGGACCTGCACGACCGCGTAGTGGGTCGGGTGGCCGAGCGGCCAGGTGAGGATGCGCTTGGCCTTGAACAGCGCCCGTTGGACGAGGTTGTCGTCGGCCGGACGCCGGGCCTTGCCGCCGTAGCTGAACGCGTTCTGCACCACGAAGCTCGTCTGGTCCGGGAACGCCTTGCGGACGTCGACCAGGTACGTGGACGCCGAGGCGTTCGCCTCACCGGTCTGCGGGTCCGAGGTCGCGAGGAGCGTCCAGCCGTGGGGCAGCTTGCTCTTCAGCTGGTCCTCGAGGTCGGGCTGCACACCGAGCAGGTCGCCGAGGCCGGGGCGCTTCACACCCTCGATGACCGGGAACTGCTTGGCCAGCGCAGGGTCCTTGTCGAGGAAGGACTGCGCGGTCGGGAGCTTGTCGGGCTCGGGCAGGTTCCGAGCGACGGTCACCTGGGACTGCCTGAGGTCGCCGTAGTTGAGCTCCTTGATGACCCACTTCGGGTCGGGGCCCTTCTTGCCGATGCCGTAGATGCTCCAGGTCAGGCCCATGATCGTCATCCAGCCGAACAGGGCCGTGAGGGCGAGCAGGAAGCCCAGGCGGGCGCCGCTGTTCGTGGCGAGCAGCAGGTACACCGACCCCATCAGCACGCCGACGCCGACGGCGACGACGAGGATCCCACGGAAGCCCGGGTCCCAGGAGATGGCGGCGAGGACGAGGTGCATCAGAGGGTCCGCTCGTAGGCGACGATCTTCTGGACGTCGGCGTGGGTCATCTGGCCGCCGACCTTGATCGGGTCGGTCGCGTCACGGGCCACGACGCCGACCTCGCCGGTGTTGGTCGGGTCGTCGACCGCCGCGGGCACCGAGCAGAACCCGGGCATGCGGCCCGACCCCTGGCCGTTGCGGCCGTAGAGCTTGCCGAGCTCCGAGCCGGTGCAGACGAAGTCGGTCTGGTTGGTCGGGCCGAGGATCGAGCCGGGGAAGCGCACCAGCGTGTCGCCGTTGCGCAGGGCCGGGCCCATCGCCCCGTTCCCGTCGACGGTCTTGTCGTGGTACGACCAGCCGGTCGTGTGGCAACGACCGCACGAGTAGGCGCCGCCCGCGAAGCCGTCGTCGTAGCCCATGTTGAACAGCAGCTGGCCGTCGGTCATCGACGGCGGGTAGGTCAGCGACCCGTCCGGGTTCTTCTGCTTCCGCATCTCGGCGAGGTGCTCGCTCAGCTGCTTCTGCGACTGGGCCGGCGTCAGCTGGATCGACTGCAGGTAGTCGATGAGGTTCTGGATCTGCTGGTCGTTCATCGGGCCGCCGCCCTTCACGCCCCAGGCGGACATCGGTGAGAACGGCCGGCCGTAGGTGATGATGAAGCGGACCTCGTCACGGCTGAAGCGCAGCAGCACCGTGTTGAGCGCGGGCGCCTTCCACTTGACCTGCTTCACGAAGGCACCGTTGGCGGTGATCGTGTAGTCGGCCTCGCCGCCCTCGGCCTTCATCCCGCCGTGGCAGAAGGCGCAGTTGAACCCGCCCTCCGCGGTGGGTGCGAAGAGCGCAGCGCCCCGCTCGGCGAACGTGCTGCGGAAGTGGTTGACCTCGTTGTTCTGCCGCGACGGCTCGTTGAGCCAGTAGAGCGGCAGGCCGATCGCGCAGACGAACAGGCCGATCAGACCGAGCGTGAGGGTGCGGTCGAGCTTCTTGCCCTCGAGCTCCTCGTCGGACAGGTACGGCTTGCGGTTCGGCGCGAGCTCGATCTCCGAGCCGACCTCGGCCCGGGAGTTGCGGTTGTTGATGAACGCGTACCCGATCGCCAGCGCGAAGGCGATGAAGAGCAGGACCGCGCCGATTGAGGCTTGGGAACTTGCGAACAGCATCAGTGGGCTCCACCAGCTCCTGTGATGCAGTGGGGGCCTTCGGCCTCCTGGCCTGTGGTGTTGGTGCCGATCGGCGGTCCCTGGATGATGATGCCGGTGTCGACGACGAAGTTGCCGCCCTCGACCGCCATGGCGAAGCGGTCGAGGCCGCGGGGCGCAGGGCCGCCCTTCTTCTCACCGACCTGGTTGTACTGCGAGCCGTGGCAGGGGCACTCGAACCACTGCGAGGTCACGCAGGACGGGACGCGGCAGCCGAGGTGCACGCACTTCTGGTAGAGCGCCACCAGGCCCGCCTCCATGCCGGCGAGCTCCGACGGCGAGTACACCTTCTTGGCCTTGTCGACCGCGGCAGCCGGGTAGTTCGTGATCCACATCCGGCCCTCGGGGTAGTAGTAGAAGCCCGAGCCGAGCGAGATCTGCTGGTTGATGTCGGTGATCTTGCCGACCGTGATCTTCGAGCCGAACCCGCCCTTGACCTGCGGCCACAGGAAGGCGAGGACCGAGGCGCCGAAGCCGGAGAGCCCGATGATGAAGCCGGTGATGATCCCGCGGTTGAGGAACTGCCGGCGGGACACGCCCAGGGCGTCGGGATCCGGTGGCACGTACTGCACCGGTGCGCTGGTGCCGGCGGCGACGAGCTCCTTGCCCGCGTCGCGGCGGTCGGCGGCGGCGGCCACCTCGATCTCGCGGCCGGTGGTGGCCGGCGCGAGGTCCCGCGTGGCGGACGACGCCTTGTCGCG
>JAFBAD010000362.1 GCA_019247975.1 Acidimicrobiia bacterium | reverse complement strand
CGCCGTCGACCTCCGCGTGCACGAGCGTCGACATGATGTCGTCGCGCGGCTCCTTGCGCCGCTCGGCCGCGATCGCGTCGCAGTAGGCGTAGATCTCCGCCGCCGCGATCGCGCCTTCTTCCGGCGTGCTCTGCAGCTCCGGGTCGTCGAAGCCGACCAGCTTGTTGCTCCACTCGAAGATCTGCCGGCGGTCCGCCTCGGGGACGCCGATCATGTCGCAGATCACCTGCAGCGGCAGCTCGCAGGCGATGTCGTTGACGAACTCGCACTCCCCCTGCTCGACGACGCGGTCGACGATCAGGCGGGCCCGCTCGCGGATCGCGTCGTGCAGGTTCCCGATCATGCGGGGCGTGAACCCGCGGTTCACGAGCATCCGGTACCGGGTGTGCTTGGGCGGGTCCATGTTGAGCAGCGTGAGGCGCGCCTGCTCGAGACCCTCTTCGTCGAAGTCGGAGATGAACGTCGACCCGAGCTCGGTCGACCACGTCTCCGCGTCGCGACTGATCGCGACGACGTCGTCGTACTTCGTGACCGCCCAGTAGCCGGGGCCGTCGTCCTCCGGGTGGCGCCACACCGGCGCTTCGTCGCGGAGGGTGCGGAACATCTCGTGCGGGACCTCGCGGCCCCACGTCTCCGCCGACAGGTCGACGTCATCCAGCTGCACTCGTGGTCCTCCTGGTGGAACGGGAACGTGACGCGCGCGGCTCGAGCCCGAAGAGCACGCGCAGCGCCTCGATGGCGAGGTCGTCGGGGATCGCGTCGGGGTCGACGCGCCGTTGCATCTCGAGGCCGAGCAGCATCGCGAGCACCAGCGCCGCCGTCCGCCGCGGCGGCGCGGTCATCGTGGCGCCCGACTCGTCGGCCCACTGCTTGAACGCGCCGGCCATCACGTTGCGCACGCCGTCGTAGCGGTGTGCGAGCCCGGGCGCGGCCTCGGGGTTCCGGGCTGCGTACAGCCAGAGCTCGTGCTCGAGGAGCATCCACGCCGGCGCGCCCTCGTCCGACGACGCGACGAACGCGGTCCACAGCGCGGCGAGCCGGCCCTCGAGGTCGTCGGCGGCGTCAAGCGCGTCGCCCACCTGCACGGCCGCCATCGTCTCGCCGGCCTCGGCCAGCGCGAGGAGCAGGCCCTCCTTGCCGCCGAAGTGCGAGTACACCGCGCCGGTCGTCCGGTCGGCTGCGTCGGCCACCGCCTCGGTGGAGACCGCATGGAAGCCCCGGCGGGCGAACAGGTCGGAGGCGGCCGCGAGCAGCCGGGACCGGGTGTCCGCCTTGCGCTGCTCCTGCGTGCGAGCCAACCGTCGTCCCCCGACGAGAAAATGTAGGAGGACCTATTTATATTCGGATACCTATCTAAGTTGCAAGGAGGAGCGGCAGCCGCTCGATGCCGCGGACCAGGGTCGACGGCGCCCGCACCGGTGGGCCGGGCAGCTCGTAGGCCGGCCAGCGCTCGAGCAGCGCACCGAGGAGCACCCGGCCCTCGAGGCGGGCCAGCCCGGCCCCGAGGCAGAAGTGCTCCCCCACCCCGAACGCGAGGTGGGGGTTCGGGTCGCGGGTCACGTCGAGCTGCGTCGACGTCGGGCCGAACACCGTCTCGTCGCGGTTGGCCGACGGGTACAGCAGCGCGAGGAACTCGCCCGCTGCGATGTCCACGCCGGCGATCCGTTCGTCGGTGATCGCCGTGCGGCCCATGCAGACGATCGGCGGTTCCCACCGCAGCAGCTCGTCCACCGCCGTGGTCATCGTGCGCTCGTCCGCACCCACGAGCGCCGCCCGCTGGTCGGGGTGCTCGGCCAGCGCGACGAGGCCGTTCGACAGGAGGTTGCGCGTCGTCTCGTTGCCGGCGACGAGGAGCGTGAAGCCGAACATGACCGCGTCGATCTCGCTCAGTCGTTCACCGTCGACCTCGCTGGTGACGACGACCGACAGCAGGTCGTCGGTCGGCTCCGCCCGCCGCCGCGCCACCGCCTCCTGCAGGAACGCGAACAGCTCCGCACCCGCGGCCAAGTCCTCGTCGGACACGGCACCGCCGCCCAGCGCGATCGCTGCGTCCGACCAGCGCCGGAAGTCCGCCAGCTCCGAGTCGGCCACGCCGAGCAGATCGGCGATGACGAGCAACGGCAGCACCGCGCACAGCTCGTCGACCGCGTCGATCTCCTCGTTCGCCCGATCGGCCAGCCCGTCGAGGAGCACGCGCGAGCGCTCACGCACGAGGCCCTCGAGCGCGGCGACCCTGCGGACGGTCAGGCTCGGCGACGCCAGCCGGCGATGGCTCCCGTGCTTCGGCGGGTCGAGGTACAGCAGCGAGTCGGTGTTCGCGACCTTGCGGAGCCGGTCGGCCAGCAGCACGCCGTCACCGGAGCGGAAGCGCTCGGGGTGCTTCGAGATCTCGACGACCTCGGCGTGTCGGGTCACCGCCCAGAACGGCTCGTCGGTCCCATCGATCCGCACGACCGCACCTTCGGCCCGCAGCGCGTCGAGGGCCGGATGCGGGTCGTCGGCCCAGAACGCCGGGTCCCCCGGATCGACCGTCATCGCCGAACCGTACCGTCGGTCAGCCGAGGCCGAAGCGGGCGATGACGTCGTGGACCGGTGGTCCTCCACCGAGGCGGCTGCTCACGAGCTCGACCTGGTCAGCGGTCCACGTCGCGCCGACGAGGGTGCCGATGGCCCAGCGGGGGACGCTCCGCGGGCAGCGGGCCAGCGTCAGGTGCCCGCGGAAGGAGAACGCGCCCTCGGGCTCGGGCACGACCGCGCTCGTGGCGTCGAGCACCGTCGCGGCGAGCTCGTCGAGGCCCTGCACGGGGATCATGAGCACACCCCGACCGAGCTTCGCCGTCGCCGGCCCGACCGTCACCGTCGCCTGCGGCGCACCGGCCAGGCCGGCGCAGAGCGCGGCCGCTACCGGCTCGTGGTCCTCGACATCACCGAGGAAGCGCAGCGTCACGTGCCACTGGTCGGACCGGGTCCAGCGGATGCCGTGGCGCTCCGGCCGCGGCAGCGCACCGATGACGTCGACCACCTCGGCCGGAGGGCGGACTGCGACGAAGAGCCGCACACCGCTACCCCCGGCCCGACGACGTGAACGTCACCGGCAGCTGCGCGATCGCGCCGACCGGATCACGCGTGATCGTCCCTGCGATCGCGAGGCCGGGAAGGCGGGACAGCATCTGCCCGAACATCACCCGCAGCTCCATCCGCGCGAGTCCGGCGCCGAGGCAGTGGTGCGCCCCGAAGCCGAACGCGACGTGTTCGTTCGGGGTGCGGGTGATGTCGAAGCGTTCAGGGTCGTGGAACTGCGCGTCGTCGAAGTTCGCCGCCTCGTAGAGCAGCAGCACCTTGTCGCCCCGCTCGAGGGTCTGGCCGTGCAGCTCGACGTCGCACGTGAGCGTGCGGTTCATCGACTTGATCGGCGAGACCCAGCGGAGCATCTCCTCGATCGCGGTCGGGATCGCGTCGGGGTGGCTGCGCAGCCGGTCGGCGTCCACCGGATGGAGGAGGAGCTGCTCGGTCCCTCCGGTGATGACGTGACGGGTCGTCTCGTCACCGCCGACGAGGATGAGGAGCGACTCCATCACCAGCTCGTCGTCCCGGAGGTACTCGCCGTCCACCTCGGCATGGACGAGCGCGGTGAACAGGTCGTCGGCCGGCTCCGCTCTCCGGGCGGCGATCGTCGCGGTGGCGTAGTCGGAGTACTCGCCGAACGCGGACGCCGCGCGCTCGAGCGTCGACGGGTCGCCGCTCAACGTCGCCAGGAGATCGTCGGACCACCGCAGCAGCTGCGCGCGATCCGACGCCGGCACGCCCAGCATGTCGCCGATCACGATCAACGGCAGCGGCGCCGCGAGGTCCCGCACCACATCCGCCTCACCGTGGTCGCACACGGCGTCGATGAGCGCGTCGCAGATCGCCCGCACCGACTCCTGCTTGGACCGCACGGCCCCGGGCGTGAAGGCCCGGCTCACGATGCGCCGCCGCTTGTTGTGGTCGCGGCCGTCGAGGTCGATCATCCAGGGAAGCGGGCCCGTGTCGGGACGGCTGCCCCCGGCGTTGCTGAACGTCGCCGCATCGCGGCTCGCCGCCTGCACGAGGTCGTACGTCGCGAGCGCCCAGAGGCCGTTCGCCTCGTCCCTGCACACCGGCTCGTGCTCGCGCAGCCACGCGTAGGAAGGTCGCGCGTTCGCGTAGAACGAGCCCGACAGGAGATCGATCGGCGGGCGAGCCTCGACCGGCGCCACCTCGGGCACAGTACGGGCTGCCGGCTACACCCAGGCGGGGTGCGCGTACCCCATGGGGTTCGGGAACGGCACCGCACCGGCCGCGAGCGCGCGTCGCGCCATCGGCTCGACCGCGGAGAGGACCGCGTCGGCGCCGTCGCCCAGCGACTCCAGCGCCTCGGCCGAACGGCGATCGGTGACCGCCTCGATGTGGACCACGAGGTCCTGGCCGTGCTGGGTCAGCGACTCGTCCTCGTTCACGAGGCGGCGGCGACGCAGGCCGTCGACCGCGTCCGCCCACTCCTCGTCGGACCAGCGGCGGGCACCCTGCTGCGTCGGCCGGTTGGTGACTCCGCGGCCGACCGCGAGCACGTGCGATGCAGGACCGTTGACTCCTTCGGCGGTCAGCGCGGCGACGTGGCCGTCCCCGCGGTGCTCGCGGAACACGGTGGCGGCGTGCCACACCCGGGCGGTCGGGTCCTCGGGACGGCCGAGCGCGAGGTGCGCAGCGAACAGCGGACGGCCGACCGGATCGGCGCGCTCGAGCGCATCGAGCAGCAGGTCGCCGACCACCTCGACCTCGCCGCTCGACGGCGGTCCGCCGAGCAGCCGGTTGAGGGCCTCGCTCGCCGCACGGAACCGGGTCGTGATGATCTCCTCCGGCGCGGCGAGGTTCCACGCATCGGGCAGCGCTCGGCGGATGAGCGAGGGGTGGAACCCGGCGAAGGTCGCCTCGACGACGGCTGGCGTGACCGGGCCCATCGGCGCGGCGCGCGACGCGACGTAGCCCATCCAGAAGCCCTTCAGCCCGAGTGCCGCGAACGCGTCGGCCGGCTCGGGGGCGAAGTACACCGACGCGTGCAGCGGCTCGAGGGACTCCCACAGCCGACGGGCGGTGGCCGGAGCGATCATCCGGCGTCGTTCTCGAGGAGGCGGTGGCGGAGCAGGTCGAGCGCCGAGATCGTCGAGAACTCACGGACCCGGTCACGGTCGCCCGGCAGGTGGAGCTCGCGCGACTCGGTGGTGTCCTCGAAGGCCAGGCCCACGAAGACGGTGCCCGGCTTCTGGCCGTCCTGTTCGGCTGGACCGGCGACGCCGGTGACCGCGAGACCGACGTCCGCGCCGAGCAACTTGCGGGCACCGAGCGCCATGGCCTCCGCCGCCGAGGCCGTCACGACGGGACCCTCGGGCACCCCGAGCAGGTCGAACTTCACCTCGCTCGCGTAGGACACGACCGACCCGCGGAACCACGCCGACGCGCCCGGTGCCGCGGTGAGCCGCGCCCCGAGCATCCCGCCGGTCAACGACTCGGCGAGGCCGAGGGTGAGGCTCTTGGCGTCGAGCAGCGACGCGACCGCGATCTCCATCGTCTCGTCGTCGACGCCGAACACGATGTCGCCGAGCAGCGCGCGCAGCACGCCTTCCTCGTGGGCGAGGAGCTCGCGGGCGGCGATCTCGTCCGGGCCCTTCGCGGTGATGCGCACCTTCAGGCCCTCGATGCCGCTCGCGAGGAACGCGAGCGTCGGGTTGCCCCGCTCGTCCAGCTCGGTGATGCGGTCGGCCAGCCGCTCGGCCAGACCCGACTCGCTGTCGCCCCAGGTGCGCAGCGTGCGGCTGAGGATCGTCGCGGGCTCGCCGGAGCGCAGGCGGA
>JAFBAD010000199.1 GCA_019247975.1 Acidimicrobiia bacterium | reverse complement strand
GCTGAACCAGGGCGGTGACGTGCGGGCCAGGAGGTCGTTGTTGATCGGTCCGCCGAGGATCGCCGTCTTGTGGGTTTCGAGGTAGCAGCTGGGCGCGGTGTCGCGGAAGGACCCGGTCACGAGGAAGACCTTGTCGTCCTCGGTCAGCTTCAGGCAGGCGGCCTCCAGTGGGGCGGTGCCGATCGGGCTGACCGGAGCGAAGATCGGTTCGATCTTGCGCCCGTGGATGCCGCCGTGCTCGTTGATGTCGTCGAAGAGCGGCTTGTAGGCCTTCACGAAGTCGCCGAGGTCGATGTCGACGATGTTCTGGATCGAAGACAGGTCCAGGTAGGTCACGCCGACCTTGATCGTGTCGTCGGTGACCCCGGGCGCCGGGCCGGTCGGGACCGTCGTGGGCGATCCCGCCTGCGTGGTGGTCGAGCCATCGGAGGCGGTCTTCGTGTCGCCCGAGGTGCACGCGCCGGCGACGAGCAGGAGCGCTGCACATGCGATGAGGACCGAGCGACGGAGCGGAGTCGTCATAATGACAATGTTATATTATTCCGGCCGACCAGGGAGGAACGTTGGATCGCCACATCGTCATCTCGGTCGATGGGCACGCCTTCGCCCCGGCCCCGGCCAACTCATCGAGCGAGACGCGGCAGCTCATCGAGCTCGACCCGTACTTCGAACAGCGACATCTGCCGGTGTGGCAGGCGTACCGAGAGGCGCTGAGCAGAGCGTTGGCTCCGCTCGGCGGCGCGCCTCGCGACGACGAGAACGGGATGTTCGCCCCGGCGGGAGTCGGCGCCTTCGAGCGCAAGGCCCGCGCACGCGGCTCGGATGCGGGCGACGGGCTCTTCGACTCGGACATCCGGCTCAGGGAGATGGAGAGCCAGGGCATCTGCGCCGAGGTCCTGTTCCCGAACGTCCTTCCCTTCACGATGCGCGAGGGAGGCGGGCCGTATCCGCCCGAGGTCCACCGGGCGGGTGCCCGCGCGTACAACCGGTGGCTCGCCGACTTCTGTGCCGCCACTCCCAACCGGCGCGCCGGTCTGGCCGCGATCGACGTTCACGACATCGAAGCGGCCGTGGCCGATGTGACCTGGGCGGCCGAGGCCGGCCTCCGCGGTGCCCTTCCTCCGACCGGCTGGTGGCCGGATCTGGCGCCCTACTACGACGAGCGATACGAGCCGCTCTGGGCGGCCTGCGCGGAGCTCGGCATGCCGGTGCACTTCCACGGCGGCGCAGGATCTGGCGACGACTACGCCGCGTACGGCGCCAAGGGCTTCGCCGTCTACGCCGTGGAGACGACGTCCTTCTACAGCACTCGAGCGTTCCCGTACTTCGTGCTGGGCGGGGTCCTCGAGCGCCATCCCGCGCTCCAACTGGTGTTCACCGAGTCCACCGCACCGTGGCTGCACCTGTTGCAGCTGATGGACAGGCTCACGGAGAAGCGCTCCGGCAACGACCTGTTCAGTCACGTGCGACGGGAGGTGCCGCTCAAGGCGTCCGAGTACTTCCGTCGCCAGGTGCACATCGGCGCGTCGATGATGAACCGACAGGAGGCGCTCGACCGGCACGAGCTCGGACTCGAGAACCTGATGTGGGGAGCGGACTACCCGCACGTCGAGGGCACCTGGCCCCGGACGACGGCGTGGTTGCGGTCGGCGTTCGGGGGGCTCCCGTCGGACGAGGTGCACACGATCCTGGCGCGGAACCCCGCCCGGCTCTACGGGTTCGACCTCGATGATCTGCAGCCGATCGCCGACCGGATCGGCCCCTCGGTGAGGGAGCTCGCCGAACCCCCGAAGGAGATGCTCTGGGAGTGGTGATCGTCCTGCCGATGCGCAGCGCTACATCGCCAGGAAGCCGCCGTCGACGGCGACGACGGCGCCGGTGATGTAGCTCGCCGCCGCGCTCGAGAGGAACTGCACGCTGGAGGCGACCTCGTCGGGGGTGCCCATGCGGCCGAGGGGGACACGGCCGAGCTCCGCGTCGAGCATCTCAGGGATGGATGCCATCACGGAGGTCATGGGCGTCGCGATGAGGCCGGGGGCGACAGCGTTCACGCGGATGTCGTCATGGATCCAGCGCATCGCGAGGTTCTGCGTCAACGAGCGCAGCGCAGCCTTTGAGGCGCAGTAGCCCGGAACGATCGGCACCGACCGGAACGCACCCATGGAGAGGATGTTGACCACCGACGCGCCCCCGTGGGCCGAGCTCGCCTTGAGGGCAGGTGCGAGTCCGGTCGTGAGTCGCATCGCTCCGACGAGGTTGAGCGAGAGGATCGCTTCGAACGCGTCCGGCTCCCACTCGTCACGACCGTCGGGGAAGTTGGTCCCTGCGTTGTTGACCAGCACGTCGAGCCGGTCGAACGAACCGGCGAGATCGTCCACCGCAGAGGCATCTCGCATCTCGAGCTGGCGGAACGTGAACTCGGAGAGGTCTGCGTCGTAGGCGCCAGGCGACGACCGTGTGCCGGTGAGCGTCACCTCGCCGCCGCTTCTTGCGAAGGCAGACGCGACTGCATGGCCGATCCCGCTCGTACCGCCGGTGACGAGCACACGGGTACCGGAGAAGTCGAACCGGCAGACGTTGGCCATCAGGCGGGCTCTCCCAGCTTCGCGATCTGACGTCGCAGCCACGCTCGTTCCCAGAAGTTGTCGGCCGCCTCGAGCAGCACATGGTGCGCGTCGAGAGCAGCTGCCCGTGCCTCACTGCACACCGGGTCCGCGGAGAGGACGAGATCGGTGAGGTGGATGGCTGCTTGTGGCTCGCCCGCGGCGAGGCGGGCGCGAGCGGCGGCGACGAGCGCCGAGGCGCCGGCCGCCTCGACGATGTCGCCGGCGACCTCGCTCGCGGGCACCCCGTAGAGCTCGGTGGTGCTCTGATGGTGGAACCAGCCGGCGTAGGTCTCCCAGATCGCCCGAACGTTCCACGCGACCTTGCCGTAGCCCTGGCCGACCTCCAGTTCGGGAGGCAAGACCGTCTCGCGCATCAGGGTGTGGACGTCGACGCCTGCGTTCATGCCGTCGATCACGCGGTCGTGCACCCATTGCGCGGCATCGCGCATCCGAGTCAGTTCCCGATCGATCACGTCGCTGCCCTCGATCGGGTCGAAGTGCCCGGTGACCAACCGTGCTGCGCCGAGCGCACGCACGGTCTCGATCGATGCCACGTAGTCGAGGGCGTCGCGGTAGCGGTCACCGCGGATGGTGACGAGGTTCGGGACGTGGCCGAAGAGCGGTCCGAGCATGTTGCCGGTGAGGACCGTGCCCGTCTCGGGGATCCAGATCACGAGCGAGTCGGTCGTCTCGCCGCCCCTCGTCGCGAGGAGCTCGAGGTGGACCCCGCCGATGTCGAGCTCGAGTCGGTCCTCGAACTGGAGGGTGGGGGTGGGACTCGACTGCGCCGGGAACCGTCCGCCGTGGGTCTCCACGTAGCGGGCGATGGCGTCGTACACGTGGTTGAACGCGAATGCGGAGTTGCGGGTGCGGTAGTCGGTGAGCTTCTCGAAGTCGGTCAGGAACTGCTGGAAGTTGGCGTGGGTCACGAGCTGCGTGCCCTCGTCGAGGAATCGGTTGACGCCCCCGAAGTGATCCGGGTGGCCCTGCGTGAGGATCACGGTGTGGATGGGTGCGTCATCCACGGCATCGAAGGCAGGGCGGTGGACCTCGGCCTCGAAGGCCATGCCGCAGTTGACGACGATCCGGCCGTCGTCGGTTCTCATCAGGTAGCTGTTGGACAGCCCGGCGGACGACCAGAGGTTGTCGCCCAGGTCGACGGCGGGCACGGGTGTCGCGGGCACGAGGCCGTCGGCACCCGGGCGGCGGCGCCAGATGGGAGGTGGGTCGGTCATCGGTCATCCCCGATCGTGATGAGGACCTTGCCGCAGTCCTTCGAGCCTCGGAGGAGCGCGAGCGCGGCGTCGAAGTCGTCGAGCGGCAACGTGTGGGTGATGACGTTCGACAGGTCCCGGCGCTCGAGCAGCTCGATGGCGTCCTCGAAGCGCGGTAGGTACTCGAACGAGCCGCGGATCGTGAGCTCCTTCATGAGCACCATCGACCAGTTGGTCGGGACGGGTGTGAAGTGCACGGCGACGACCGACATGCGTCCACCCGGACGGCTCCTGTCGATGATGTCCGTGAGCACCCGCGACGACCCGCTGGCTTCGATGAAGGCGTGGGTCGCCGGCGCTGGTCCGAACATGAACGGCACCGTGCCGTGCAGCCGGGCGAGCTCGGCCCACACGTCGACCTCACCGGGGTCGAGGACGGCCCGCGCGCCGAGCGCACGGGCGAGCTCCCGGCGCCGCTCGCTCAGGTCGACCGCGACGACCTGGTCGATGCCCCGATCGGCCAGCGTGGCGATCGCGAACAGACCGACCGGGCCGCAGCCGAACACCGCAACCGTGTCGTCCGGCCCGGCCTCGGCCTGGTTGACGGCCTGCATGCCGACCGCGAGCGGTTCGGCCAGCGCGGCGACCTGCAACGACATGCCGTCGGGCACCCGGTAGAGGCGGCCACCGCCCGCGACCTCACGGACGAGGAGCCGCGGCGTCAGCCCGCCTTCGCTGATGCCGTTGCCGATGCGGCCCAGCTCGTCGTTGCCCGGGTAGACGATCACGCGATCACCGGCGGTCCAGTCCGTGACCTCGGCCCCGACCCGGTCGACGACGCCGGCCATCTCATGGCCGAGCGCCATCGGTTCGGCTCCGCCGAGGCCGCCCATGCGGATGTAGGAGAGGTCGGTCCCGCAGATCCCGCAGGCCGCCACGCGGACGACGGCATCCCTCGGGCCGGGCTCGGCCGCCGCGACGTCGTCGAGGCGGACGTCGTCCGGTCCGTGGACGCGGATCTGTTGCACGTCAGTCGACCTCCGGTCGGACCTGAGGGAAGGCGTCGAAGTAGAACCCGAACCGCTCCCTCACCTCGGCGGGCTCGAGGTGGAAGTCGCGGCGGAGGTCGTAGAGGAGACGGCCGTTCCGGCCGCGCGGGTTGGTGCCGATGTAGGCGGTGAGCTGATCGCGGGCTCGCTCGGACATGCCGATGCCGGCTGCATCGAGGATGCGGGTGACGGTCCCCAGCTCGTCGTCCATGAACGCGCCGAACTCGACATCGGTCCGCCTGGAGAGGTCGATGCGGTCGAGATCGGCCACCGCCGCACGGAGCAACCGCTCGATGCGGTCGACCCAGTAGGAGGCCAAGCCGTCCGCGTCGACCTCGTGTCGCCGGAGCCGGTCGCCGTAGGCGAGCATCGTGATGGCCGACTGGATCACCGCCACCGGGTCGCGCAGCGTCAGTGCGATCGTCGCGTCCGGGAAGGTCCGCATCAGCGGACCGAGCTGCTCGAGGTGCTGAGGCGTCTTGAGCACCCAACGGTTCGGCCCGCGCAAGTAGCTCAGGACCTGGAGCTGCCGGCGCAGGAACGCGTAGTGCGCGTCCTGGTCGAGGGTGAGGTAGTGGTCGCGCCAGCGCGGCACCCGCGCGTGCCACTCCAGGGTGTACGAGCAGAGGTCGAGGTCCATCAGCTCGCAGTCCTCCTCGATCGAGCTCGGAGGCCGGTCATGGGCCGCGACCATCACAGGATCGTGGGCCCCGGAGAGCTCGTAGTCCGCGAGGCAGCGCGCGTACCTGGGATCGACTCCGTCGGGTCCCGGGCCGTCGCCTGCGAACGGCGTGGGTTCGATCACCTCCCACCACGGCATCGAGCGGAAGCGGTTGTCCGCGGCGAGCAGGTTCACCAGGTGGGTCGTCCCGGAACGGGGCAACCCGACGACGATCACCGGTGGGTCCAGCTCGACCTCGAGCGCCTCGGGATGCCGCTTCACGTACTCCTCGAAGCGCAACCGGGATCTGTACAGCCCGAGCAGGCGCCTCCGGATGATGAGGCGGCCGAGCCCGTTGAGCCCCACGTCCGCCTCCACTGCGTCAACTTGCGCTCGGAGTCGGTCGATCAGCGTCGGGTCTCCCACATCCGAGAGGCCGGTTGCAGCCTGGGCTTCCGCCACGATCCCATCTGCGTCCAGATCGACGTCGAGGCCGACTGCGAACTCGAAGGTCGCTTGCTCGCGGCGATCTCGCTGTGGGTCTCGCAGATCCGAGATCACGATCTCCTGCACGCAGCGCCCTCCAAGATCGACGCGACGAGTGACGTGATCCACCTCTCGTCGACGCGCCCTGGTCCACGCGCCATCGCGGTGGCGAGGACCGGACCGATGATCATGCTGGCGAGCACCTCCGGATCTGCATCCGGCCGCAGCTCGCCGGCATCGAGGGCGCTCTGCAGCCGGGCGACCGCCCGCTTCCACGCCTCGGTGGCGGCAGCACGCCGGCGGGAGGGGCCTTCCTCGATCGGTTCGCCGAGGAGCCCGCCCAGCGCCGCGAGGCCAGCTGCGGTGCTGTACTTCTCCGCCGTCCAGCGAACCATCGTCACCAGGTCGGCTTTCAGGTCGCCGGTGTCCGCGACCACGTCGTCGCCCCGAGGTCGGAAGACCACGTCTTGGACGAGGTCGGCCTTCGTCGGCCACCGCCGGTAGATCGCAGCCGTCGTCGTGCCGGCTCGCTCAGCCACCGCAGACACCGCGAGGCCGGCGTAGCCACGCTCCTCGAGGAGCTCGACCGTCGCGGCGGCGATGGAAGCATCCAGCCGTACGTCCCGAGGTCGCCCGCGCGCCGCCGTCGCGCCCACCGCAGCATCGGCCCCCATTGCGATGCACTCTGCATCGTTAAGGGGACGAGGTCAACCCGGGTCCGTCAACGCGACCAGTGGCCTCTCAGCAATCTGCGTGCCGGGTTCCGTCGAGGCCCCAGGCTTTGACGGTCGCGACCCCAACCACCGAGCTTCTATGAAACCCGGGGCGGTTCACTTCCGCCCGTCTGATCAATGCATCAGCACTGGTCCTTCGGCGCTCCGAAGATGGTGCCGCAGAGCACCTTGTCGAAGCTGATCGTGCTCTTCTCGACGAAGTTGCCCCCCGTGAGCCCATCGGGTGCCTTGGCGTTCGGGTCCCAACGGTAGATGCCCCAGTGGTTGGTGCCGGCCCGCTTGTAGAGGCCGGGGTGGTCGGTGTTGGGTGTCCAGTTCTCCCCGCCGAAGATGTTCAGCATCGGGACGTCCTTGGCCTCGTTCAGCATCTTCGAGATGCCCTCCCGGGTGAACGTCTTCATCTTCGCGTCGCGGATCATCTTGAGCAGCGCGTAGAGGCCGATCCACGAGCGCATCGGGCTGGCCTTCAGGTTCTCCGGCTGGAGCTGCTCCTCGCCGGTGGAGGCGAGGTCCTGGCGCAGCGCCTTGTAGACCGGCAGATCGATCGTGGCCGGCGGGTACGACCACATGAAGACCATCTGCTTGGAGAAGTCGCCGAGGTCCTCGACGCTCTTGTGCGAGAAGGTTCCGAGGCTCGACCCGATGAGCATCTTGGTGTTGAGCTGCTGGCCCGCCTTGACCACCTGGAGTGCCTCGTTCTCGCCGAGCGCGAGCTCTGCCCCGTCCGCACCGGCGTTCTGTGCGCCGAGGATGAACTGGGTGAAGTCCGTGGTGCCACCGGGAACCGGGGTGTCGTAGACCATGTCCGCCTTGCCCTTGTAGGCGTCGGCCAAGAGGCCCTTGAGCGCCGACGCCTGCGCAAGATCGACGCGGATCAGACCGATCTTCTTGGAGCCCTCGTTGATGAGTCCCTGCGGGAGCAGGAACGTGACGCCGGTACCGGATGCGTCGAGTGGATACGCATTGGGGTCGCCCCAGTCGTCCTGGCCCACGTTGGATGCGACGCGCGGGATCTTCGCCTTCTGCATCGCAGCGGAGACCTCTGCCGCACCGGCGGTGCCCTGGTCGTTCACCGTCGCCACGACACCGGCGTTGTCGATCTTGCGCACGCAGGCGACCGCCTGGTCGGTGTTGGCCCCGTCGTCACAGGTGGTCACCTGTACGCACGAGCCGTTGGCACCCCCACGCTTGTTGAAGGCTTTGGCCGCCACCTCGAGCGCGGTCGCCTGGTCCTTGAGCGAGACGACCGGTGATTCGAAGACCGTCATGAGACCGATCTTGAGGGGCGGCTCCGATGGCGAACACGGCCCGTCGTCCCACAGGCCGATCGCCTTGTAGTCCAACTTCTCGGTGGTGACGCCTTTGCCCTTTCCGCCGCTGTCGCTCTTGTTGTCGTCGCTGCCTCCGCATGCGGCCGCAGCGAGAGCAAGAGCCATCATCAGCGCGAGCAGTCGGGTGAGGCCTTTCGACATCTCGGTGGCTCCTTCGACAGACCGATCGATCGAGGTCGGGCGAAGCTACCGCGCCGCCGTTCGAGAACGGGGCGGCGCGCGTCGTGAGTGAGGTGGTGCGCCCCCTGGGATTCGAACCCAGAACCTGCGGATTAAGAGTCCGTTGCTCTGCCGTTGAGCTAGAGGCGCTTGGGGTGACCGAGGGGATTCGAACCCCCGACTTCCGCGACCACAACGCGGCGCTCTAACCAACTGAGCTACGGCCACCAGGGACCTGACAGCATAGGCGCGGCCATGACCAGTTCGATCCGCCACATCACCGTCGACTGCCACGACCTCCAGCTCGTCACCGGTTTCTGGACCGATGTGCTCGGCTGGCGGGAGGATCCCGAGGACCCGAACCTGCCGGAGCACACCGAGCACCTGATCGTCGACCCGAGGGGCCTCCAGCCCGGGCTGCTCTTCATCCAGGTCCCCGAGCCGAAGACCGTGAAGAACCGGGTGCACCTCGACCTGCGGCCGGCCGACGGTCGGGACGTCGAGGTCGAGTGGGTCAGCACGCTGGGCGGGACGGTCATCGACGACCGGCGCAAGCCCGACGGCACGGGCTGGGTGGTCATGGCCGACCCCGAGGGCAACGAGCTGTGCATCGAGCGGTCGGCTGCCGAGACGGGTGAGCCGGGCGGGGTCGACACCGGCGAGCGGTCCTTCGGCGACGTGCGCACCACCGGTGAGCTCGAGCTGCTGACCGGGATGCTCGACTGGTACCGGGAGGGCGTGATCGCCAAGGTCCAGGGTGTCTCGGCGCTGCACGCGGCGGCGCAGCCGCTGGGCAGCGCGACCTCGATCGCCGGGCTCGTCAAGCACCTCGCGCTCGTCGAGGACAGCTGGCTCGACGGACGCTTCGCCGGG
>JAFBAD010000082.1 GCA_019247975.1 Acidimicrobiia bacterium | reverse complement strand
GGCTTTGGAGGTGCCGGTCTTGCGGGCGAGGTCGTCGGCGGCTTTGGCGCCGTGGTTCTCGGCGAACCGGGCGGCGAGTTGGAGCTTCAGGGCGGTCATCGAGCGCTCGGTCGCGAGCACGAGATCGAAGAGGCGTTCCGCGCCCTGCGCGGAGAGCGCAGCGACCTGCCGGTTGCCAGCGAGCTCGGCGGCGCCCGCACGCAACGCCTTGCCGAGCTCCAACACCTCCGTGTCCCCCACCCCCACCGCCATGAACACCATCGTGCGCAACCCCCCTGACAGAAAACGCAGGGGAGAGACGCACGGGTGAGGGTGGGTGCGTCGAGGTGCGCGAACGACGCGCGTCGCCGTCATACTGAGCGGCGTTCCCGCTCGCATCCGCCCGGAGGCACCGTGCCGATCTACGACCACGACGTGAAGGCGCTCGACGGCGGTCCCGCCGACCTGCACGACCACGAGGGCCAGGCGCTCCTCATCGTGAACGTCGCTTCGAAGTGCGGGCTCACCCCGCAGTACGAGGGCCTCGAGCGGATCCACGAGCAGTACAAGGACCGCGGGTTCTCCGTCCTCGGCTTCCCCTGCAACCAGTTCGGCGAGCAGGAGCCGGGGTCGGCCGAGGAGATCGCCACGTTCTGCTCGACGACCTACGGCGTGACGTTCCCGATGTTCGAGAAGATCGAGGTGAACGGCGACGACAAGGACCCGCTCTATGCGGAGCTCGAGCAGACGCCCGACGCCGAGGGCCACACCGGCGACATCCGGTGGAACTTCGAGAAGTTCCTGATCTCGCCCAAGGGTGAGGTGGTCGCCCGGTTCAACCCGATGGTCGACCCCGAGGCGCCCGAGCTCGTCGAGGCGATCGAGGGCCAGCTCCCCAGCTAGCCAGCACGATCCGCGGTTCTCCGTTCACGCGCCGCTACACTCATCTCCGGCAGGACGGCGCCCTCTTCTTCGGCGGTCCTGCGGGTTCTCCTCGGCTGGTCCGGTGGTGGACCCAGCTCGAGACGAAACGGAACCAACCGAACATGACCACCTTCGCCACCCTCGGGGTGGACGGTGACCTCGTAGCTGCCCTCGAGGCGCGCGGGATCACCTCCCCCTTCGCCATCCAGGCCCTCACGATCGCCGACGCCCTCGCCGGCCGGGACGTGTGCGGCAAGGCCAAGACCGGGTCGGGCAAGACGCTCGCCTTCGGCCTCCCGATCCTCCAGAAGGTCGAGACCGCCGAGCCTCGCAAGCCCCGGGCGCTCGTGCTCGTGCCGACCCGTGAGCTAGCCACGCAGGTCGCCGAGGAGCTCGCGCCGCTCGGCACGCCACGCGAGGTGCGGGTGCTCGCCGTGTACGGCGGCGCCAACCTCGAGACGCAGACCAAGGCGCTCGACAAGGGCGCCGAGATCGTGGTGGCGACGCCCGGCCGCATGATCGACCTGCTCGATCGCAAGGCGGTGGGGCTCAGCGACATCGAGACGGTCGTGATCGACGAGGCGGACCGCATGGCGGACATGGGCTTCATGCCGCAGGTCGAGTGGATCCTCCGCCACACCACCCGGCGTCACCAGACGCTCCTCTTCTCGGCCACCCTCGACGGCGCCACCCAGGGCCTGATCGACCGCTACCAGCACGATCCCGTCCGCCACGAGGTCGCCTCCCGTGAGGTGACCGTGGAGGAGATGACGCACCGCTTCCTGCTCGTCCACGAGATGGACAAGGTGAAGGTCGCGGCGGCGATCTCCCGCAGCGCGAGCCGCACGATGATCTTCTCCCGCACCAAGCGCGGTGCCGACCGGCTCGTGAAGCAGCTCGGCGTCGAGGGCGTGAAGGCGGCGGCGATCCACGGCGACCTGCGCCAGCAGATGCGTGAACGGGCGTTGGCCGACTTCATCGCCGGCAAGCTCCCCGTGCTCGTGGCCACCGACGTCGCCGCTCGCGGCATCCACGTCGACGACGTCGAGATCGTCATTCACTACGACCCGCCCGAAGACCACAAGGGCTACCTGCACCGCTCGGGCCGCACCGCTCGCGCTGGCGAGTCGGGCCTGGTGGTCACCCTCGTCCTGTGGGACCAGGAGCTCGAGGTCCGCCGCCTGCAGAAGCGCATCGGCGTCGAGCAGCCGATCGTGCAGATCTTCTCCAACGACGCCCGCCTGGCCGACCTCGCCGCGTGGGATCCCGCTGCGGAGACCGTCGCCTCCTGAGTCGACCGATGGGCGCCGGGGGCGATCCCTGGCCGGCCTATCGACGAGCGGTCCGCCAGGCGTGGACCGACGCCGGCGGCGACGATGCGGCCCGCGTCGCGGTCGTCGCTTCGGTCGTTGATGCCGGTTGTCCTGGCGCCTGGCCGGCCGGAGGCACTCGGGTCGAGGTACCCGTTCCGCCGCCTGCACTGGCCGACCCCGACCTGCCGGGCCGGGTGCTCGAGGCGCTGCTCGATCCGGCTGATCGTCGCCGGGCGGGGCGCCACCACACGCCACCGGCCATCGCCGACGGCGTGGTGGCGCTGGCGATGTCCGACCCGGCTGGATCGGTGTGTGACCCGGCGGTCGGCGGCGGCGCGTTCCTGCTCGCGTACGTCCGGCACGCGGTGGCTGCGGGCGTCGCCCCGGCTGACGCGGTGGCTCGCTGCCACGGTCGCGACCTCGACCCGCTCGCGGTCGAGGTGACCCGGGCCGCGCTCCGCTGGGCCGGTGGCCACGACGTCGAAGGGCGGATCGTCGTGGGCGACGGTCTCGACATCGACCGGTGGGAGCAG
>JAFBAD010000051.1 GCA_019247975.1 Acidimicrobiia bacterium | reverse complement strand
CTCCACGGCTTCTTGAAGTCGTCCAACGATGCTCGCAGGGTCGGGCGTCCGAGCCGCCGCACTGCGGCTCCGAGCTCGTGGGCGAAGCTGGTCTTCCCGCTGGCGGTGAGGCCGTCGACGACCACCCGGATCCTCCCGTCGCGGATCGCCACCACCCGTTCGGCGACGCCGACGACCAGATCCGAACGCGCTCGCGACGCAGGTGGAGGTGTTCGCTGCTTGTGCGACGAGATGGACTCGAAGGCTCGGGCGCCGCCACGGTGCACGGGAGGCGTCACATCCCGAACGACGTCCGCCGCACCGCGTCGACGGCTTGGGTCGGGCCGGTCAGCTCGACGTCGGCGACGTCACGCCGTCCGAACAGGAACAGGAGCAGCTCGCCCGGGAGGCCCCGCAGGCAGGCGGTCGGATCGCCCCGCCGGGCGGTGACGACGCGGTCCGTGCCGGCCCACGCGAGCTCGAGGCCGACGCCGCGGAGCCGGCGCGACAGCAGCCAGCGGGCCTGCTCCACGTTGCGGAAGAGCGCGACGTCCTCCTCCAGCGGGTTCGAGCGCGACGCCAGACCGTTGGCCCGGCGCACGTCCTCGTGGTGGACGAACAGCTCGTTGAGGTTGGCGACCTGGCGCACCCATCCGATCCTGAAGACCCCAGGTGGTGGTCCGGACCGGATCGTGGAGACCAGCGCGTCGAAGGGTCGTGTGGCGAGCTCGATGCGCCGCCGCTCGGCCAACCGACCCCACCGACCCGGTATGACGAGGCCGGGCGCAGCGACGGCGTCGTGTTCGCGCAAGACGAGGTGCGCGGCGAGGTCGAGCGTCGTCCAGGGCTCGAGCAGCGTCGGCGCGTCCGGGCCGAGGTCGGTGAACAGGTCGCAGAGGCCCTCCCGCTCGACCGCGTCGAACCCGACGTCCACCTGCTTCAGACCTGGCGCTCGCGGACCTCGGCGAGGACCACGGCGTCGACCTGGCCCTCCCACGTCGCGGTGAGACCGATCTGCGGCTGCGGGCCGGGGACCGGTCTGCGGAACACGGACAGCTCGAAGCGGTCGTTGCGGAGCACCGACGCCGTGGCGTCGTCAGTGGCGAGCTCGAAGCCGTCGACGGGAACCCGCTCGGAGCCCCAGCCGCCGCCCCGGATACGCACGTTGGTCGGTGCGATGTACCAACGGTCCTCGTACACGGCCATGCCGAGCGCCTCGCCCTGACCGGTCATCGCCACTGCGGCCAGCATCACGACGAACATCGGGTCGCGGAGGCCGTCGTACACCCAGCGGTTCCCGAGGGCCGAGTGGTGCATCTCGGTGATGAGCGCGGCCTCGGCTCCGTCGAGCGGCTCGTCGCGATAGGTCAGCGGCACCTGCAGGGTCACCCCACCGGTGGTGACGAGGTGGGTCTCCATCCCCACCCGACCGTCGGGATCGTCGAAGCGGAAGGCGCCGATCACGTCGACCCCCTCGGAGGCGTCGGGTCCCCACGACTGCGTCGGGATCCAGTCGGCGATCAGGTCGGCCTTCGTCGGCGTGATGGTCGCTGCGTGGAACCTGGCCATGACCCCGCACCGTACGGCGCCGCGACCAGGGCCGTACGGGTCAGGTGATGCCGGAGGCCTGACGGTCGAGGAAGCTCGCAAGGTCGGCGACGAGGTCCTGCGCGTCGTCGCGGGCGCCGTCGATGAAGCTCGACTTCCGGCGGCGGAGGAACGGCGCACCGATGAGGTACATCCCGGGCGCGTCGGCCACGCCGCCGTCGTGGCGGATCATGCCCTTGGGATCGAGCACGTCGACGTCGAGCCACGAGTAGTCGGGCCGGAAGCCGGTCGCCCACACGATGGTCTCGATCGCGCCCTTGGTGAGGTCGATGCCGAGGGTCGGCGGCTCGGGAACGACCGTCGGTTCGAACCGGTGGGGAGGCGGCGTCTCGTCGTCGACCCCGCTCGAGGTCGCCCACTCGTCGAAGGTGTCCAGCAGGCGGCCCAGCTTGAGGTCGGCGAGGTTGCACTTGTTGCGCAGCGAACCGGAGAACTGCGCGGTGCCGTCGCGCATCCCGGCCAGCCGGCCGACGAGCTGCACCCCGATGCTCGTCAGCGCGTTGAGATCGAACGAGGCGCGCTCGGGCGTTCCGGCCAGCTGCATCGACGGCACGCGGCGGGCGCGCACGATGTCGTCCACCTCGTCGTAGCGCTCGTCGAGGACACCGGCCGCCTCCATCCACCACTGGATGTCGCGGCCCCGGTAGGTGCGGGGGCCGCGGACGTGCTCGCCCACCGCCAGCGTGACGGACCGGCCCGACCCCTGGATCTCGTGCGCGATCTGCACGCCGGTGGCCGACGCACCGACCACGAGCACACCGCCCTCGGCGAGCTGGGCGGGGTTGCGGTACTCCTTGGGCGTCAGCGTGGCGACCGACTGGGGGACGCCG
>JAFBAD010000041.1 GCA_019247975.1 Acidimicrobiia bacterium | reverse complement strand
AGTGCAGCGCCCGGTCGATCTCGTCGGCGACCTGCTGGTAGCGGGCGCCCTCGGGGCTGGCGACCACGAAGCTCTGGGTCCACGAGTGCACCTGCGACAGGTCGGCGAAGCCGCCCTTCGTCAGCGAGCGCAGCAGGTTCAGCGTGGCCGCGGACTGGTGGTAGGCCCGCAGGAGCCGGTCGGGGTCGGGGACCCGGGCCCCGGCCTCGAAGGCGATGTCGTTGACCATGTGGCCGCGGAAGGACGGCAGCGCGACGCCGTCCACCGTCTCGGAACCGGCGCTTCGGGGCTTCGCGAACTGGCCGGCGATGCGGCCGATCTTCACGGTCGGTAGGCCGGACGAGTAGGTGAGCACCACGGCCATCTGGAGGATGATCCGCAGGCGCTCCCGCACCGACTCGGCGCTGAAGCTGTCGAAGGACTCGGCGCAGTCACCGGCCTGGAGCAGAAACGCCCGGCCCGCCGCGACCTCCGCCAGCTCGGCGGTGAGGTCGCGGGCCTCGGCCGGGAAGACGAGCGGGGGGAGCCCCGCCATCTGCTTCAGGACCCGGTCGAGCTCACCATCATCGGGCCAGTCCGGCTGCTGCACCACGGCGTGGTCCCGCCAGGAGGCGGGTTGCCACGACGCGAGGGGATCGGCGCTCGGGTAGTCGAGCGAGGCACCAGCGGTCTCGCTCGACGACCCACGAGGCACCGTGCGGTCCATGCTCACAGCGTGGCCCGACCCAAACGGTCACGCAAAGCGGGTTGTGGGGGTGCTCAGGCCGCGTCGATGCGGGCTTCGGCCTCGGTGCGGACGGTGTTGACCGCTCGCTTCACCAGCCGACGGGCCGCCTCTGCGGTGACCCCGAGCTCCTCACCGACCTCGCGGTAGCTGCGCTTGCGGCCGTCGTTGATGCCGAAGCGCTGCTCCACCGCGTACCGGGCCCGTGCGTCGAGCACGTCGAGGAGGCTGGTGGCCAGCTCCTCTTCGGCCCGTGCGAGGACCTGGTCCTCGGGGGTGGCGACGGAGTCCGGGATGATGTCGACGAGCTCGTTGCTGTCGTCGTCACCGATCGTGCGGTCGAGCGAGGTGGGCGTGGTGAGCCGGTGGAGGGTCGCGTGCTCGTCGTCGAGCTCGTCGCCGTCGCCGGCCACCTGCCGCAGCGCGGCGCGGAGGCTCGCCGAGCGGTCACCCGGCAGGCGGATGAGGCTCGCCTTCTGGTCCAGCGCCCGGCCGATGGCCTGGCGGATCCAGAACGTGGCGTACGTGGAGAACTTGAACCCCTTGCGCCAGTCGAACTTGTCGACTGCGTGCTCGAGGCCCAGGTTGCCCTCCTGGATCAGATCCAGGAGCTCCATGCCCGGCGGCAGCGGGTACCGGCGGGCCACGCTCACGACCAGGCGGAGGTTCGCCCGGATGAACCGGTCCTTGGCCCGGTCGGCCCGCTCGATCGTGCGCCGCACCTCGGCGGTGTCCTCGCCCGTGGCGAGGCGCTCGCGTGCGGCGAATCCGGCTTCGACCAGCTTGGACAGCTCGCGCTCTTCCTCTGCGGTGAGCAGCGGGACCAAACCGATCTCGTTCAGGTACTGACCTACAGAATCACTCATGGCACCAGCTCCAACGGCCCGTTCGGGGAGGATCTTCCCGCCGGGGCGATCGTTCGTTCGTCTCCAACGACAACAGCTACGGTCCAACCGTGACCAGCGGATTTCCCCTCCCTCGTCGGCGGGTGACCTTGGTCACGAAGGAGTTGGAGGCTGGACCTGCTGACTCCGGTCTCGCTGACCGGCGGACTACCCATTCAAACGGAGATCGATGACCAGTGGGGGTCGGATCGGTGTGTTCGGTGGCACATTCGATCCACCTCACATCGGCCACCTGTCGGTCGCGGTCGAGGTGCGCCACGCCCTCTCGCTCGACCGGATGCTCCTCGTCGTGGCCAACGACCCCTGGCAGAAGCGGGGATCCCGGGCCCTGACGCCGGCGGCGGACCGCCTCGAGATGGTCCGCCTGGCCGTCGGTGACCTCGACGGGGTGGAGGTCGACGACCGGGAGATCCGGCGCGGCGGCGCCTCCTACACGGTGGACACGGTGCGCGAGCTGCTCGAGGAGGCGTCCGGTGCCGAGGTCTTCGTGGTGGTGGGGGGCGATGCCGCGGCCGGGATCACGACCTGGGAGCGAGCCGACGAACTGGCCCGCCTGGCCACGTTCGTCACCGTCCACCGCCCCGGGTTCGACGGCCCGGCGCCCGCCGAGGGCTTCGGCTGGGCGGAGGTCGAGGTGCCGGCGCTCGACGTGTCGAGCTCGGACCTGCGGGCCCGCATCGCCGACGGCCGGCCGATCGAGGTGCTGGTCCCCGGGCCCGTTGCCACCTGGATCGCGGAGCACCGCATCTATCCTCGCGACCGATGACGGACGAGCCGCCTGTCCGTCCCGGGCGGCCCGCCGCCGGTGCCGCCGCCCGCCTCGCGGCGCTGCTCGCCGAGTTCGACCACCACGAGGGCGGGCCCGAGGTCCCGGACGCACGGGCCTCGGAACCCGAACCCGCACCGTCGGGGAACGGCCACGTCCTCTCCGCGCTCCGGGCCCAGCTCGCCGAGCTGACGAACCCCGCTCCGATCGTCCCCGCCGAACCGATCTCGACCGAGGTGACCGACGCCGCGCCGGCGCCCGAGGCCGTTGCGGTCGCCACCCCAGTACCGGTCGCCGAGGCCCCGGCCCCGCCCGAAGCTGCGCCTGCTCCGGCCGTCGCCGAGGAGCCGCCGGCCGAGGCCGGAGTAGCGGAGCCGGCGACGCTCCCGTACGTCCCCCTGCCACCGCCGGCGGAGCCGGAGGGGACCCGCACCCGGCGGCGCTGGGACCCACGGATCCTCTACGGGTTGATGGCCGTGTTGATCATCGCCATCCCGATCCTCACCGTCGTCGGCACCCGGACCGTGCTCGACAGCCGCGCCGGCAAGGTCGCGGCGCGCAACCTCGACCCGACGGCGCCCGGCTACCTGGCGATCGTCGAGCCGACACCCACCGCGCTGCTCATCCAGCACGATGCGACCGGACAACCGGTGTCGCTCACCGTGCTCGCCCTCGGCAGGGGGGACGCCGGGGGCAGCGTGCTGTTCATCCCGCTCGACACGAACCTCCTGACGCCGGCCCTCTTCGTGGACCGCCTGCGCACCGCCTTCAAGCAGAACGGCGACGCCGCGGTCGCAAGCGTGACCGGCCGGCTGCTGGGCATCGGCTTCAACAAGGTCGTGCCCGTGGGCGACGCCGAGTGGGCCCAGCTGGTGGCGCCGGTGTCGCCCCTCCACATCGACAACCCGGTCGACATGACCCTCGGCGCGTCCGTCCTGGCGAAGGGGCCGATCGACCTCCCGGCCGACGAGGTCGCTGCGTACCTGGCAGCCCAGGTCGAGGGGCAGGACGACCTCGATCGCCTGGACCGCCAGCAGGTCGTCTGGCGGGCGTGGCTCAAGGCGATCTCCGAGACGGGGACCGCCACCGTGCCGGTGACGACCAACGGGCTCGGGCCGTTCATCACCACCCTGGCCGCCGGCCCGGCCTCGATGGCCACGCTGGCCGTCGTCCCGTCGGCGACGCCGGCGAAGGACGGCACGCCGACCTTCGATCCCCAGCTCGACGGCATCCTCGAGCAGATCTCCGATGCGGTGCCGTCACCGATCTCACCCGGTCTCGACGGCCGGTTCTCGACCAAGGTGCTCAACGGGTGGAGCGGGCAGCCGATCCCCGACGCCCTGGTGAAGCAGCTGGTCCGGGTGGGCGCGCAGGTCGACGCGCTCGGCAACGCCAACCACTTCGGGGCCGAGCAGACGAGGATCGTGTACCACAGCGCGAAGCTGAAGCCGAAGGCCCAAGCGGTGCGAAGCGTCCTCGGAGGGGGCAAGATCATCTTCGATGCCGAGACCAACGACCCGAGCGACGTCGTGATCGTGCTGGGGCACGACGCGCTGGAGCACGTGGCTGGTGGCTGAGCCGCTCGCGACGCTGGCGACCGTCGCGGCCGCTGCGGCCGACGCCAAGCAGGGGCAGGACACCGTGGTGCTGACGGTGGGCGAGGTCCTCGCCATCACCGACTACTTCGTGATCACGAGCGCGGCCAACACCCGGCTGGTGCGGACGATCGCCGAGGAGGTCGAGGAGCGGGTGGCCGAGGCCGACGGCACGCGGCCGACGAGCATCGAGGGCCTCGACGACCTGCGCTGGGTGCTCATGGACTACGCGGGCTTCGTCGTCCACGTCTTCCTCGAGGAGACCCGCCGGTACTACGACCTCGAGCGGCTGTGGGCGGACGTCCCCCGGCTCGACTGGGCCGACCAGGCCGCCCGCTCGGGCTGAGCCGCTACTCCGCCTGGAGGGTCCGGACCACCGTGACCCGTGAGGCGATCTGCGCGGGGACGATCGCGATCAGGTTCGAGGCGACGAGCACGGCGACCGCGAAGCCGACCAGCACGAGCGCGGGTACCGCCGGCGCGACGGAAACGCCGAGGCCGTGCGCAGCGACCGCCCAGGCCACCCGGCCCCCGGCGATGCCGAGGGGCACGCCGACCAGGAGAGCGACCGCGACGACGGTCATGGCGTGCCAGCGGACGGTCGCACCGATCTGGCGGCTGCGGAACCCGATCGCCTTCAACGCGGCGAGCTCACTGCGGCGGCGACGCACCGCGACGCTCAGCGAGTGCGCGACCGCCGCGAGCCCGAGGATCGCGAGCACCCCGGCCAGCAGGTAGGGGAGGAGCCGGGCCTCGATCAGGCCCTCGATGTCACTCGAGCGCAACGGCGCGGTGGATATCGCCTGGATCGAGCCGGTCGCAGTGTGCTCGTACTTGTCGATGACCCGGTGGAGCAGCGCGGGCGAGCCGCCGTCGCCGTAGGACACGGTGACGATCTGCGTGCCGAGGTCCTCGCCGAAGCGGTGGAACCCCGCCTCGGACATGAGCACGCCGGTCCCGAGCGCGGTCGGGTCGGCGCCCGGGTAGGCGGACAGGCCGGGGAACACCGCCTGCCCGACCACCCGCACCCGCGCGGTCGTGTGGTTGCGTAGCTGCACGGGGACGGTGCCCCCGACGTGGGTGTGCAGCGCCTGCATCGTCTGGCTGCCGAAGGCCACCTCCGACGGCCCGACCGGTGCCCGCCCCGCCGAGAGCGTGGCGGCCGACGGTCCCTCCACCGTCTGGAGCGCGATCCCGGTCACCGGGTGCCCGGCGAAGTTCGCCTGGGTCTCCTCGCCGTAGGAGATGGCGGAGAACTCGGGGTGGCTGCGCAGGGTGCGGATGACCGCGGACCGGACGGTGTGCACCGGACCCGAGCTCGTGTCGGCGTTGACCGTGATCAGGCTGTCCCAGTGCCAGCCCCAGTGCGGGGGAGAGTCGACGAAGCTCCACAGGCTCGCAGCGAACACCGCCGCGGCGACGACCCACGCCACCGCGATCGACGACCCGATCAGCGCCGAGCGGACCGGGATGGCCTGCTCGCCCTCGCCGGTGACGAGCGCGTGGCGCACGCCGACCGCCATGGCGGGCCGGCTCTGCAGCCGGCGCACGAGCGGGTCGGCGAGCGCGGGACGGGCCTCGGCCTCCGCCGCGCGCGTCCCGCGCCCCGAGAGGTGCCAGAGCGGCCACGAGGACGCGGCGAGCAGCAGGGCCGCGAGCAGCAGCGCGCCGCCAATGAGGATCGGCCAGTCGACGGCGAGGCCGGGGTGGGGCTCGGCCCGTCGCCCGGTCCCGACCGGGAAGAGGGGCGACGCCAGGATCGAGACCACCACCGCGACCGCGGTGGCGAGACCGACGATCGCGGCGACCCGCACGAGCATGAGCCCGAAGACGTCGCGTCGCGTGCAGCCCATCGCCAGCAGGGCGCGGGCGTCGTTGACGCCGGGCTCGACGTGGCGGACAAGGGCCTGTGCGCCGAGCAGCAGCGCCGCCGGTGCACCGATCAGCGCGAAGGCGAGGAGCGCGAGCATCGCCGGTCTGATCACCCGGTCCACGCGCGCCTGCTCGTTGGTCCGGGTCTGGAAGACCATGACCTCGCCCGGCACCATCGCCCGGATCTCCCGCTCGACCGCGGGGACGTCTGCTGCTCCGTGACGCAGGCGCAGCTCGAGCCCGTAGTACGGGCTGACGGCGGACTTCAGCACGCCCTGGCTGAGGAAGACCGACATGGACTCGTCGGCCTTGTCGCGCAGCACCTCGCTGGCGGGGATCGTCACGCCCACGACCCGCAGCTCCCGGCGCAACCCGACCGGCGGCGCATCGGAGTGCTCGGCCTTGGCGAAGTCCTGCGGGCGCAGCAGGTGCCAGGTGATCACCGAGCCGACGTGGATGTGACGGAGGTGGGCGAACGTGTCGTCGACCGCGATCTCGTCGGTTGCGTCCGGATCGGGAAGTCGACCGGCCAGCATCTTCGAGCGATCGACGGTCACGCCCAGATGCGCGTCGCCGGCGAGCTGGGTGAGGGGCTCGAGGAGCGAGTAGTCCGGGTGGCCGTCCTTGTCTGCCATCCCCGCCACGCCCGAGACCCTGGCCATGGCTTCGACCTCCGGCAGACGCCGGACCGCGGCGGGGTCGAGCTTGCTCTCGGTGCCGTTGTTCGGGTTCACCAGCACGTCATCCGTGAGGCTGTCCCTGAGCATCCGCGGGTACGCCGTCTGGGTCCGGCGGGCGCCGGCCAGCGCGACGAGCGAGACGCTCAGGCCGAGGCCCAAACAGAGCGCGAGCGTCACGGCCCGCCATCTCCGCCGCCGCAGATCCGTGCGGGCCAGCCTCAGGACGAGCACGACGAAGACCTGGTTCCAGCCACCGTCCCGACATCATGCCGAGCGGCCGTCCGGAGCCGAAAGGTGGCCAGCCTGGCGGGCGCTCGGGTGCCAGCACCACTGCGCCCGGACGCGGAGGAGCGCCGGGTCTGGGCCGACCCGGCGCTCCTCTGGGGGTGTTGCTCGGGGAACTAGAGCTGGACGGTGCCGGTGCAGGTCTCGCCCGAGCGGGCGTTGTGCGCGGTGGCCCGGATGTGGTCGACGCCCGCGCGGTTGGCGATGCGGCGCTCGACGCTGAACGAGCCGCTGGGCGGCTGCGTCATGCGGTTGCCGGAGAAGACCTGCACGCCGTTGTCGGCGATGCGCACGGCCCAGGTCTGGCCGGCGTGGTTCGAGTCGACCTCGAACTCGACCTCGATGCGGCCGTCGTCGGGCTTCGCCTTCAGCTTCCAGTCGGTGGTGGCGGTGCAGTTGCCGCTGCGCTCGACGCGGTTGTCGTTGCCGTTCTTGGCCGACGCCGGGCCGGCGGCGATGCCGCCCACGAGCATGGCGGCGGTCGCGCCGAGGATGCCGAGGCGGGCGGTCAGGCGGTGGTTCATGGTGTGCTCCTGAGAGTGGGTTCCGTCGGGGTTGACGGCGCTCACTGTCTGCCGACCGTGGTCGCACCCGGTAGTGGACACTGGTACTACGACCGATGAGTCCCGGCGGACGGCGTCGTCGGCGATATCGACGAGCCGTCGCTCCCGGCGGCGCACGGCTTCGTCGCGCAGTTCT
>JAFBAD010000020.1 GCA_019247975.1 Acidimicrobiia bacterium | reverse complement strand
TCATCGTCAACTGGAACCCCTTCCACGGCAAGCAGGACGGCCTGCCGTTCTTCGTGTATCGGTTGATCAAGTTCCCCCAGGAGGCCCAGCAGCTGCGGGCGTGGACCGGAGCGCTCGTGCTCCTGATCCTCGTCCTGGTGCTCTTCGCCATCGCCCGTGCGATCGGCGGGCGCGGGCCGGGCCACATCGGGCGGCTGAGCCGATGGCGCCAGCGCCGGTTCATCTCACAGATCGAGGACATGGCATGAGCTTGACGATCGACCTGCGCTCCAACGGCGACAGGCCGGAGCCCACGAGCACCGCGGCGGGCATGACCGCCCGCAAGGTGAGCGCGTGGTTCGGCAACCACAAGGTGCTCGACCGCGTGTCGCTCGAGATGCAGGCGGGGCAGGTGACCGCCCTCATCGGACCGTCGGGCTGCGGGAAGTCCACCTTCCTCCGCATCCTCAACCGGATGCACGAGCTCGTGCCCGGGGCGGCCCTGGCCGGTTCGGTCGCGCTCGACGGCGTCGACATCTACCACGACGCGCCGTCGGCCACCGACACCCGCCGCCGGGTCGGCATGGTCTTCCAGAAGCCGAACCCGTTCCCCGCGATGAGCATCGCCGACAACGTCCTCGCCGGGCTGAAGCTGTCCGGCCTGCGGGTGCGCGACCGCGAGGAGCGCCAGCAGATCGTGGTGAGCAGCCTGACCCGCGCCGGTCTGTGGAACGAGGTGAAGAACCGCCTCGTGTCGCCGGGCGGCTCCCTGTCGGGTGGCCAGCAGCAGCGGCTCTGCATCGCCCGCGCACTGGCGGTCCAGCCCCAGGTGCTCCTGCTCGACGAGCCGTGCTCCGCGCTCGACCCGACGTCCACCCGCCGGGTCGAGGAGACCATCGCCGAGATCTCCCACCAGGTGACGATCGTAATCGTCACCCACAACATGCAACAGGCCCAGCGCGTCTCCGACGACTGCGCCTTCTTCCTCGCAGGAGAGGGCCAGCCGGGCTACATCGTGGAGTCGGGACCGACCGAGACGCTCTTCTCGAACCCGTCCGACTCCCGCACCGCCGACTACGTCCAAGGGAAGTTCGGATGAAGACGTTCTCGTTCTCCAAGGCGCGCCTCGTGCGCGCGGCGATGGCCGTGGCTGCGGTCGCCGTGTTCGGCTTGGTGCTCCCGACCGGCGCGGCGTCGGCCGCTGTCTCGGTCGACGGCGCCGGGTCGACGTGGAGCCAGATCGCGGTCGACCAGTGGCGGGCCGACGTCGCCCGGCAGGGTCTGTCGATCAACTACCAGGGCCTCGGCGCATCGACCGGCCGCACGTTCTACATCGAGGGCCAGACCGACTTCGCCGTGTCGGAGATCCCGTTCCAGCCGGCCAGCTACGACCGGGACGGCAACAAGCTCTACGACGAGGTGTCTCGGGCCGCGAAGCGGCCGTACGCGTACCTGCCGCTGACCGCCGGCGGCACCGCGTTCATGTACCACCTCGACGTGAACGGGAAGCGCGTCACCGACCTCAAGCTGTCGGGGCGCACCCTCGCCAAGATCTTCACCGGCAAGATCACGTCCTGGGACGATCCGGCCATCACTGCGGACGACGGCCGCAAGTTCCCGCACATCGACATCACGCCGGTGCTCCGCTCCGACGGTTCGGCCACCTCGTACCAGCTGTCGAACTACCTCGCCAAGCAGTTCCCCGACGTCTGGGGCCCGTTCTGCACGGCGGCCACCCACCTGCAGTCGCCGTGCCCGCCGACCTCGCTGTACCCGTACTTCTCGAACAGCCGGGCGCAGCAGGGCTCCGACGGCGTGGCCAACTACGTCGCCGCGCCGTACAACAACGGCTCGATCGACTACGCCGAGTACGGCTACGCGCTGCAGCGCAGCTTCCCGGTCGTCTCCGTGCTCAACAAGGCCGGGTACTACGTGCAGCCGACCGCGTCGAACGTCGCCATCGCGCTGCAGAAGGCCCGCATCAACAGCGACCGCACGCAGGTCCTCGACGACGTGTACAACAACCCCGACCCCCGCTCGTACCCCGTTTCGAGCTACGGCTACATGATCGCCCCGACCACCACGGCGAGCCCGTTCTCGGCCGACAAGGGCGCGGTGCTCGGCAAGTTCATCCTGTACTCGGTGTGCGCCGGCCAGCAGAAGTCGGTGCAGCTCGGCTACTCGCCGCTGCCGCGCAACCTCGTCCAGTTCGCGTTCGATGCGGAGAAGCTCATCCCGGGCGCACCGGCGCCGCCGGCGATGTCGCAGTGCGCGAACCCGGCTGTGACCGGCTCGTTCACCACCACGAACGCACCACTGCCACCGGCGAGCGCGAAGCAGGGCGCCCAGGGTCCGGCGGCGAGCTCGACGAACCCTGGGTCGACGAACAACTCGGTCACGGGTGGCCACACGACCTCGACCCTCGCGACGCGTGGATCGAAGGCCGCCGGCAAGGGCGGCGGGTCGAGCAGCGAGACGGCGGCGGGGCCGGCCGATGGCGGTAGCAACGTCGCCGTCGTGGCCGCGCCCACGCTGATCGGCACCGGCCACGACCGGGTGGCGATGGGCGTCTACGTAGCAGCAGGTCTGATCGTGGTGCTGGCGATCTTCCTGCCGCCGCTGGCGTGGTCGTTCCTGCGCCGCCGCGACACCCGGAGGGCATCCGGCTGACCGGCCGGGCCGACGCCCGGGGCTAGGCCTCGACCAGGCAGAGCTCGTTGCCGTCGACATCACCGAGCGCAATGGCGCCCGGGCAGTCGTCCGGGGCGTCGAGGCGGGTGGCGCCTGCTGCGACCAGGTGCTCGAGCGCGGACTGCACGCTGTCGTCAGGGGTCGGGGCGAGGTGGAAGTGGAACCGCTCCCGCCCGGTCCTCGGCATGAGCGGCGGCCCGCTCCACGTGATCTTCGGACCCGTGCCGTCCGGCGCCTGGATCGCCGTCTCCTCGTCCTGGTCCCAGACCAGCGGCCAGCCGAGCGCCTCGCTGTAGAAGTGGCCGAGGGCTCGCGTCCCGTCGCAGTTGACCGCGCCGAGCCGGGGGCAGCTGGCGAGGAAGCGGTTGAACGGCTCGATGATGCAGAGCTCGTTGCCCTCGGGATCGGCGAGCACGACGTGCGGGTCGTCGGGGCCCTGGCCGATGTCGACGTGCGTCGCACCGAGCGACAGCAGCTCGGTCACCGTGTTGCGCTGGTCGTCGTCGGATGCGGTCGTCAGATCGAGGTGGATCCGGTTCCGGCCTGCGGTGCGGGGCGCGACCGGCCGGAACCGCAGCCGGAAGGTGGTGGCGTCGGTCGGCACGAGCTCGACGCCGGCGGCGGTCTCCTCGGTGTCCCAGTTCAACGCGTACGCCCAGAAGCTCGCGAGCTCCTGCGGGTCCACCGCGTCGATCGCGAGGGCGACGAGCTGTGCCGTCAACGTGCACCCGTGAAGTCGCTCGTACGCGTCATCCTGTCACGGCGAAGCTGTCGCCCGTGATCCTCGGTGACGGCCTCCGGCCCGCGGACGGCGCTGCTTCGGCCGAGTGGATCGGCGAGGCGCTCCGAGGGCCCGACGGGACGGTCGGCGGGCTCGTTCCCGACCGCTACCCGGCCATCCTGCGCGTGCACGCACCCGAGCCGGCGCTGGAGGAGTGGTGGGCCGAGTACCGCGCGCTCTACGAGCTCGTGGCGTCGATCGGCGAGCGGCACACGTCGACGCCGGATCGTGCGTGGTTCGGGGTGTGGGAGGGCCACGGCTTCGACAACACCACGACCCACATCGCATGGTGGGATCCGCCGCCCGATGAAGGAGCTCGTCGGGCTCGCCTCGCGGAGCAGGCTCGCCTGCGCGAGGAGGACCAACGCCGCAACGCCGCGATCCGCGCTGCGCTGGCGGAGCTGCCGCGGTTCGATCGGCCGAACCGCACCTACTTCCTCCTGGAGGGCCCCGTTGCCGGAGTGAGCCGGTTGCACGACCCGGGCCTCCGCGACTGGCGGAACCCCGACCTCTTCTGGCCGGACGACCGCCGCTGGTTCGTCGCGACCGATGTCGACTTCTGGTCGCTCTACATCGGCGGCGAGGACGACTTCCTCGCCGAGGTCGCGGCGAGCGTCCCGACGCCCAGCGAGTCCGTCCCGCCCGACCGCCTCCTCGAGATCGAGGACTGAGCCGTGTCCGAGCGCGGCCGAGGGACGCTGCAGTGATCCCGGTCCTGTGGGTGACGGGTCCTCCGGGCGTCGGCAAGACATCGGTGGCCTGGGACCTCGCCGAGCGCCTGCACGGCATGGGCGCCGACCCGGCGTACGTGGACGTCGACCAGCTGGGGATCTGCACGGCATCGCCCGAGGGCGATCCTCATCGACACCGGTTGAAGGAGCGCAACGTCGCTGCGCTGCGCAGGAACTTCTCGGTTGCGGGCGCGCGCCTGCTCGTCGTGTCGGGCGTCGTCGATCCGGCCCGGGGTCCGGACGTCGACCGCCTCGGCGGATCCGGCGTCGGAGTCGTGCGCCTGCGAGCCGATCCGGACGTGTTGCGGGCTCGGCTCCGGGATCGGAGCGCGCGCCTGACCCGCGCGGAAGGATCGTCGGTCCACGAGGACGGCGCCCTCGAGGTGGCCGAGGCGTTCGACCGGAGCGGCTTCGCCGACTGGTCCGTCGACACCACCGCCATGCCGGTGGACGAGGTCGTGGGCTCCGTCCTGAGCGTCGTCGGCGCCTCGATCGAGCCCGGACCGCACCCGGTGGCCGACGAGCTCCCGCTGGATCCCACGTCGATCCACGGCGAGCTGCTGTGGGTGGCGGGGCCGACCGGCGTCGGGAAGTCCACGATCGGTTTCCGGGCGTACTCGGATGTCGCTCGCACGGGCTCGCCGGTCGCGTTCATCGACGTCGACCAGCTCGGCTTCTGTCGCGCGGCGGCCAGCTCCCTGTCGCTCCGGGCGCAGAACGTCGCCGCCCTCTGCCGCAACGTCGTGGCCGTCGGGGTGCGACGGGCTGTGGTGGTCGGCGATGTCGGCTCCCGCGCGGAAGCCGCGCTGTTCGAGCGGGAGCTACCCGACACCGACGTCACCTGGTGCCGGCTGCAGGTCGACGATGCCGAGCTCACGAGACGGATCGTCGGTCGGGGCGTGGGCGGAAGCTGGGCGCAACCGGGCGACCCGTTACGAGGGAGATCCGAGGCTGAGCTCGTTTCGATCGCAGATCGGGCCATCGCAACCGCCCCCGCCCGCCGCGTCGGTCTCGCTGTCGATGTCGACGGGATGGACGTGGCCGCGGCGGCCGACCACCTGCTGCGGACCGCCCACTGGCCGGCGGAACACGCTGCCTGGTCGGATTGTTGACCACGTCGCTAGGGTTTTGTTCCGCCCACCGACCAGCCCCGAGAGGCGAAACCAGATGGCCACATACCGTGACCTGCTCAACGCAGCCAAGGAGCAGATCCGAGAGGTCGACACCGCCGAAGCCGACCGCATCCGCCAGCAGCCCGGCGCCGTCGTCATCGACGTGCGCGAGCCGGACGAGTACGAGCAGGGCGCGATCCCCGGTGCGGTCCACATCCCCCGGGGCCAGCTCGAGAGCAACGTCGAGTCTCGGGTCCCCGACAAGTCCGCTCCGGTGGTCATCAACTGCGCGAGTGGCATGCGTTCTGCGTTCGCAGCCAGGACGCTCGGTGAGCTCGGCTACCAGGACGTCGTCTCGATGGCCGGTGGCTTCAACAAATGGAAGGACGAGGGCCGCGACTGGGCGGCGCCCCGCAAGCTGACGGCGGAGCAGCGCAACCGCTACCAGCGCCACGTGCTGCTGCCCGAGGTGGACATCGACGGCCAGCTCAAGTTGCTCGACGCCAAGGTCCTCCTGCTCGGCGCCGGCGGCCTCGGCTCGCCTGCGGCGCTGTACCTGGCGGCGGCCGGCGTCGGGACCATCGGCATCATCGACATGGACGTGGTCGACGAGTCGAACCTGCAGCGCCAGATCCTCCACAACCTCGACCGCGTCGGGGACCGCAAGGTCGACTCGGCCAAGAAGACCCTCACGCTGCTCAACCCGGATGTGAACGTCGTGACCTTCGACGTGCGTCTCGGGGCCGACAACGTGATGGAGATCCTCGAGGGCTTCGACCTCGTCGTCGACGGCACGGACAACTTCCCGACCCGGTTCCTCGTGAACGACGCGTCGGTGAAGCTCGGCATCCCGGTCGTCCACGGCTCGATCTTCCGCTTCGAGGGCATGGTCACGGTGTTCGACCCGAAGCGGGGCCCGACCTACCGCGACATGGTCCCCGAGCCGCCGCCGGCCGAGCTGGCCCCCAGCTGCGCCGAGGCGGGCGTGCTGGGCGTGCTCCCCGGCATCATCGGCTCGCTCCAGGCGATCGAGACGATCAAGCTGATCCTCGACCTCGGCGATCCGCTGATCGGCCGGCTGCTCGCCTACGACAGCCTCGAGCAGACCTTCCGGGAGTACAAGGTGCGGGTCGATCCGACCAACGAGATCACCTACGAGAACCGGGACCGCATCGTGGTCGCCGAGCTCGACGACCTGTGCATGCCGCATCCCCTGCAGGCACCCCAATAACGTCGATCGAGTGAGCGCGCCCGACGCATCTCCGGGCGCCGACCAACCGAAGGGCCGCAGCCGTTCGGTCCAGATCTCGACGATGATCGGCATCGTCGTCGGGCTGGTCGCGACCGCCTTCGTCGTCAAGACCCTCGCCTCGGAGTGGGACCGCGTCCGCGACTCCCTGGCCGACGCCAACTACGCCTTCATCGCGCTCGGCCTCGTGTGCGCGTGCGTCGCCATGACGTTCATCGCCGCGGGGTGGAAGGACGTGCTGGGCCTGCTCGGCGACCACCACGGCCGCTGGCGGGTGATCGGCTGGTACTACCTCGGCGAGCTCGGCAAGTACCTCCCGGGCGGCGTGTGGCCGGTGCTGGGCCGAGGCGAGCTGGCCCGCCGGGGCGGCGTACCCCGCAGCCGCGCGTACGCCAGCGTGGGCCTGTCGCTGGCCAGCCTCTACCTGGCGGCCGCGTTCGTCGCGCTCGTGTTCCTGCCGTTCAGCCTGGCCGGCGGCGGCCACCTCGGCGCCGAGATGCTGCTGCTCCTGCTGCTCCCGGTGGGCCTGGCCGCCCTTCATCCGCGGGTAATCGAGCCGTTGCTGGGCCTGGCCCGCCGGCTCAGCAAGCGGGAGCTCGAGATCCCGGTGCCGCAGTGGAAGGACACCGTCGCGGTCGTCGCCCGCTACGTGCCGGCCTGGGTGTTCGTGGCCGCATCGACGTGGGCGGTCGCACGGGCGATCGACCCGAACGCACCGGTCAGCCGGATCGCGTTCGCCGCGGTGCTCTCGTGGATAGCGGGGTTCGTCGCGGTGCCCGTGCCCGCCGGGGCCGGCGTGCGGGAGGCCGTGTTCATCGCGGCGAGCGGCCTGGACCACGGCCTCGGGGCGACGGTGGCGGTGGCCACCCGCGTGCTGTTCATCATCGCCGACGGCGGGGGAGCAGCCGTCGCCGCACCCTTCCTCCGCCGCACCCGCGCTGCGGCGCCCGAGGACGACGTGGGCGACGGGGACCCAGAATCGCAGCAGCCACCGTTCTGAGTGCAGATCACGCCCGCCACGGGCCCGATCTGCACTCAGAACCGCTGGGGGCTAGCTGGTGATGACGACGGAGCCGGCAGTTGCCTGCACCGGGTAGCTCTCGGCCACCGGGCCGGTGAACCAGATCTGCACCGTCACACCGTCTCGGAGCTGGTCGAGGGACGCCTTCGTGAAGCTGCCGCCCGACGACCGGAGCACCGATGCGGTCGCCGGCACCCGCACGCTGGCAGCCAGTGCTGTGCCCGAGGGGTCCTTACCGTCCTGGACGAGGAACGTGAGCGATCCGTCGCCCGTCGGAGCGCAGGCGGCGTTCGCGTCGTCGCTGCTCACCACGCCGTCGTCGCTGCCGCTCGTCCCCGAATCGGCGCACGCCGCCCCGGCGGTGACCTTCGTGATCGTGCCGGTCACGGACGGTTCGCCGCTCGGCGCCTTCACGGGCGCCGGGCCTTGCGCCACGCCGGTGCCACAGTCATTGCACTGGCCGCACGCCCCCAGCAGCAGGCCGAGGAGCAGCGTCGCCAGCAGGATCCGTCGTGTCATCGCCCGCTTCGACGGCATCGGGCACAGCGTGGTTCCCGCCCGGGCTACGGCGCGCTGATCGAGAGGCCACGCACGGACGCCGGGTCCTGCTCGACGAACCATCGGTAGGTCTCGAGCAGGCCTTCCTGCAGGCCGGTGCGGTGGCGCCAGCCGATGTCGTGCAGCTTCGACACGTCGAGCACCTTGCGGGGCATGCCGTCGGGCTTCGTGGTGTCGAAGACCAGCTCGGCGCCCGGATGCACGATGTCGCGCAGCATCTCGGCCAGATCGCGGATGGCGATGTCCTCGCCGGTGCCGACGTTCACGAAACCCGGGCCCTCGTAGTGGTCCATCAGGAACAGGCAGGCGTCGGCCAGGTCGGACACGTGCAGCAGCTCGCGGCGGGGGCTGCCGGTGCCCCACACCTCGACCTTGGGCTCGCCGGCCTCCTTCGCTTCGTGGAAGCGGCGCATGAGCATCGGCACGAGGTGACCACCGACCGGGTCGAAGTTGTCACCCGGTCCGTACAGGTTGGTGGGCATCGCGGAGATGAAGTTGCAGCCGTACTGGGCGCGGTAGGCCTCGCACAGCTTGATGCCGGTGATCTTCGCCAGCGCGTAGGCCTCGTTGGTCGGCTCGAGCGGGCCGGTGAGGAGCTGGTCCTCGGTGATCGGCTGCTGGGCGTGGCGGGGGTAGATGCACGAGCTGCCCAGGTAGAGCAGCTTGCGCACGTCGACCTGCTTGCTGGCCTCGACCACGGTGCCGTGGATGAGCATGTTGTCGTAGAGGAACTCGGCCGGCCGGGTGGAGTTGGCCATGATCCCGCCGACCGTGCCGGCCACGAGGAACACGTACTCGGGCCGCTCGGCCGCGAACCAACGGTTGACCGCGGCCTGGTCCCGCAGGTCCAGCTCGCTCCGGGTGGCGGTGAGGATCGTGCCGAAGCCGTCCTCCTGCAGGCGCTCGACCACCGCCGATCCGACCAGGCCGGCGTGGCCGGCGACGAAGACCCGTCCGTCGCGAGGGATGGCTGCCATGCCCGGCAAGGCTAACGGCGAGCCCTCGCCGAGCGAGGGTGGGGGGTCACCGGTCCTCGAGCGAAGGCCGCCGGTGTGGCTCGAGGTAGGCAGGCTGGCACCCGACCCGCGGCCGTTCGCACGACCGACACCCCGAAGCTCACACCGGCAGCCACCCACCCATTGGCGGATCAGCTGCCAGTCATTACATCCGGGACGTCGGGAGCGACCTCGGGGACCGTGCGCCCGCTGAACCGGCGGCGGACCGCGACCGCCACGCCCGCTCCGAGCGCGTCACCGGCCATGAACACGAGCCGGGAGACGACGGCCACCGTCGCGGCGATCTCGGGGTCGAGCGCGTGGCCGGCTGCGGCGGTGAAGGCCGCTTCCCGCACGCCGAGGCCGCCGGGCACGAACACGATCACGAAGCCGATGACCCACGACAGGATGCCGGCGAAGAGGATCTCGAGGATCGGCGCATGGGGGTCGAAGGTCAGCGCCACGAACCACGTCGCCACGCCGATGCAGAGCCAGGACGTGACGTGACGCAGCACGAGGGTGACCGACTCGGTCCAGCCCGGCACCTGCTGGTCCTCGCCGCCGCCGAGCGTCTTCTCGGCCAGGCGGAAGAGACGACCGAGCACGGCGGGGTGCAGGACCGCCAGGCCGACCGGGATGAGCGCGAACACCCACAGCCCGCCACCGAGGTCGTCGTTGGTGAGCACGATGATCGGCACCAGCGCGGCGCTGACGAGCATGGCGCACAGGTACGCAGCGCCCATCGACAGGGCCACGCTGTTGTAGGCGAGCGACCGACGGGTGCCACCCCGCACCGCCATCTCGCCGCGCCCGACCATCGGCCACACGCCGCCCGGCAGGTACTTGGCCATCTGGCCGATCTGGTACCAGACGAAGATCTCGCGACGAGTCACGTCGCCGCCGAGCGCCATGATGATCCGCCGCCACACCATGCCGACGCTGGTCATGCCGAACGCGGCGAGGGGCAGGGCGACGATGAGCCAGCCCCAGCGGGCGTGCGCGATGACGTCGTGGTAGTCGCTCCACCCGACGGCCAGCCGGTGGGCGACGAACGCGCAGCCACCGAGCGCGACGACGATGCCGGCGATCGTCGACAGCCGGACCAGCAGCTGCTTGCGCGACGGTTGTTTCACGAGAACTCGCGCAGCTGGGCCCGGGGCACCTCCTTGCGCCGGCCGGTCAGGCTCTTGACGCGCAGGATGCGGACGAAGAACCAATCGAGGTACTTCGCCATGTGCCGTGGCAGCTCGACGGTCGCCTTGCGGACCCGCAGGTACTTGTACCGGCCGGCCCGCTGCAGCGCGAGCTTCCGGGTCAGCTCGCGGTAGAACTTCGCGACGTCCTTGCGAGGCGCGAGCTCCGCGGCCGGGCGGTTGGGTCCGACCATGTCGGGGTGGTGCACGCCGATCTCGTCGAGGTAGTCGGCGTAGGCGTAGGCGAAGTCACCGAAGACGACGCGCCGCTTCTGGCTCTCCTCGATCTCCGCGGTGGACACCTCGACCACCTTCACCCGCTCCTCCTTCTCCAGGACGCGCACGGCGGCGTCGGCCTCGGCGGTGCGGCAGACGAGCAGCGACACGCCGGTGGTGGAGGACACGGTCGAGGGCAGCCAGGCGTCGCCCACGACGATGTCGGCGAGGTAGTTCGAGTGGTTGATGCACGTGTGGCAGCGGGGGGTGTTGAAGGAGCGGTCGAACGCGACCTGGTAGTCGAAGTCGACCCGCCGCCCTACCGCGTGCACCTGGTCGCCGGTCCACATGCGCAGCCGGCCGACCGGACCCTCGCCGCGGAACGAGATGTCGGTGATCGCGTCGTAGTCGACCTTCTTGAACTCGGCGATCGCCCGCAGCGCGTGGTGGCTGTACTGCCAGCCGCACAGGAGACCGATGGTGGTGTGGATCTTGTCGGCGAGCTCCGGGGCGAGCGTGCGGATGTAGGAGAAGATGCCCTCGAGCTGGCAGGGGATCGCGACGAGCACGTACTTCCCCTCGAGCTGGTGCAGGAGCTCGATCGCCTTGGGCTGCGCGAGGTTGTGGTAGATCGACCCGGGCAGCTCGTCGACCCCGGCCGGGTCGGTGACGAGCCGGGTCTCGAACTCGATGCCGTCGACGTGGCCGAGCGCGAGCACGCCATCGACCTCGGGCTGGTCGAGGTAGTGGAGGAGCAGCTCCTTCACCAGCCCACCGGAGCTCGCCTTGAGGTTGCGGTCGCGGTTCGTGCTCTGCGCGAGGAGCACCGAGTGGACCACGCCGAAGGTCGTCTGCTCGGCGCCGGGGAAGCGCCACGCCTGCAGGCCCTCGAAGTCGACGGCGACGGCGGGGCAGACCGACGCGGCGGTGGCGTTCGACGCGTGCGACGGCTCGTAGATGAGCTTGACCGGGTCGAGCCGGACCTCGACGGTCGGGTCGGCGAACTGGCACGCCCCGCAGCCGATGCACATGCTCGCCTCGAGCACGCCCGACAGGTCCTTCCGGACTGTCGCGTGCGCGCTCATGCGACCGCCTCGTGCAGCACCCGCAGGTTGATCTCGGCCTCGGCCTGCGCCTGCGGCAGGTGTGTCGCGATGCGCCCGGCGATCTCGTCGCGGCGGGCCAGCACGTCGAGCGTGCGATCGACGATGTCACCGCCGTCGGAGCCCAGCTGATCGAACGTCATGGCGACGTCGCCGAGGCCGAACGGGTCGAGGATCTCCGCGTACTTGTGGCTCCAGCCGATCACGAGCGGCGGCGTGCCTTCGGTGAGCGCGGAGATCATGGCGTGGAAGCGGGAGGTGACGAGCGCGTCGCCGGCCCCGATGATCGCCCGCAGCTCGGTGGGGAGCAGGTCGTCGTCGAAGAAGACGACGGCGTCACGCCGGCGCAGCCGCCCGTGGATGGCCCGGCACAGCGGCAGGTCATTCATGTGGCTGACGCCGCCCGGCAGCGCGGAGTGGGCGATGAGCACCGGCGTGACCTCGCCCTTGTCGGCGATCGCGTCCATCAGGTCGGCCATGATCCGCTCGTAGGGGATGCCCGCCTGGTCGCACGACGTCGCGACCACCTGGCTCGGCGACACCACGAGGTAGGGCCCGTCGCCGGCTTCGGCTGCGAGCCGCTCGGCCATGCGGGCCCGCACGTCGTCGGGCACCTCCATGACGAAGGCCAGGTCGTTGGCCGGCACGAGGTTGGTGAGCCCGAGCTCACGCAGGTGCGACTCGGTCTCGGTGCCTCGCGGGCAGATCGTGCGCAGCCGGGGGAGCACCGCACCGGCCAGGCGGCGGCTGAGCGGTGTGCGCACCGGTCCCATCGCCTGCGCGCACTTCACGACCGGTCGTCCGAGCAGCACCGGCACCGCGACGAGCAGCGTGTTGTACAGGAGCACGGCCTTGCGGCGGCCGTCGACGAAGCTGATCCCGGAGATGTCGGCGACGACGTCGGCGTGGGCGATCTCCCGCAGCGCGGCGGGCCGGCACACCCAGCGCCACGGCAGGTGCGCGGTGCGGAGCGCGGCGGCGACCAGCGCGAGCGGGAAGTGGATGCCGAGCAGCTCGACCGGGCGCTGCGACACGACCCGCAGCCCGATGTCGGTCCGGGCCAGCACCCGCCGGTCGTCGGCCGCGTGGGTCGACACCGCGACGACCTCGCGAGGGCCGGGCAACCGATCGAGCAGGGCCTGCAGCATGGAGGCTGCGCCCTTGTTGGCCGAGTAGGCGGCGCCGACGGTGACGACCGAGTCCACGCCGCCGGTCAGACCGCGGCGCGCTGGGCCGACTCGCGGTCGTCGACGACGACGGTGCCGGCGGAGCGGCCGGTCGCCAGCACGGCGGGCGGCACCTCGTCGCGACGACGGGTGGCCCGTCCGACGAGGTCGGCGAGCAGACCGATGGACAGCACCTGGAACGCAGCGAGCAGGATCACCAGCGTGTTGATGGCGACCCGGAAGTCGTTGACCGAGCAGTCGTAGACGAGCTTGCCGATGCCGAGGAGCGTGAGGATCAGGCCGACCGGCAGGAACAGCCGCAGCGGGTTGTACGACATGATCATCCGGACGACCTGCAGCAGGTAGCGCTGCGTGTCCTTCCACCAGTGGAACTTCGAGCGCCCGGCCCGCTCGTGGTACTCGATCGGCCAGTACTTCACCGAGTACCCGTGGGCGAGGAAGGTCATCGTGATCGTGGTGACGCACGAGAAGCCCGACGGGAGCTGGTTCACGTACTGCAGCGCGACGTCGCGGCGGAACGCCCGCAGTCCGGAGTTGAGGTCCGGGATCGGCGTCTGCGCGAGGTAGGACGCGAGCTTGCGGATGAACCACTTCGCCGGCACCCGGAAGACCTTGACGGTGCCCTGCTCGGAGGTGCGGGCGCCGACGACCTGGTCGAACCCGTCCATCTCCTCGACCAGCTCGGGGATGAGGTCGTTCGGATAGGTCATGTCGACGTCGGTCCACACGACGATGCGGCCCCGAGCGGCCTGCGTGCCGTACTTGCGAGCCGAGCCCGACCCCCGGTTCATGCCGAACTGGATGAGCCGGATGCCCTCGATGGCCCGGAGCGCGTCGCCGGAGCCGTCGGTCGAACCGTCGTCGATGACGATGATCTCGTAGGAGAAGCGAGACGCGTCCATCGCAGCGCGGATGCGATCGATCTCGGCCTGCAGGTGGCCCTGCTCGTTGAAGACGGGCAGGACGATGCTGACGTCGAGATCCTCGGTCCCGCCGCCCGGTCCAGGCGGGGTCATGACCGTCGAGGGTACCGGATGCCTATGGTGGCTCCGTGAACCGGTGGACCGACCGGGCGGTCGGTGCACTGGGCTTCCTGGCGTCCGCCGTCGTGCTCCGGCTCCTCTCCGGATCGCACGCCGGGCCCTTCGTGACCGACGAGGCCGGCTACCTCGGCAACGCCCGCTGGCTGGGCGGTACGGGTGGCCGCTGGCTCATGGACACCTCGCCCTACTACCGCTGGGGCTACTCGGTGCTGCTGGTGCCGGTGCACTGGATCACGTCCGATCCGGCCGACCAGTTCCGGCTCGTGCTGCTGGTCAACCTCGCGCTGCTCGCGTCCCTCTTCCCG
>JAFBAD010000364.1 GCA_019247975.1 Acidimicrobiia bacterium | reverse complement strand
ACCGCCTGGCGGAAGTAGTCGGCCACGAACACCTGGCTGCCGATGTGCACGTGCAGACCGACGAGCTCGACCGAGGACGAGGTGCGCGCCCGCTCGATCGCAGCGGCGGCCGCGCCGGTCGAGAGCGTGAACCCGAACTTCGAGTCGTCCTGACCGGTGCGCACGAACTCGTGGGTGTGGGCCTCGACCCCCGGCGTCACGCGGAGGAGGACCGGGGGCCGGAGGCCGTCGGCCGCGTGCAGCGCGTCCAGGCGGTCGAGCTCGTCGAAGCTGTCGACGACGATCCGCCCGACGCCGGCGTGGCGGGCCCGGCGCAGCTCGTCGAGGCTCTTGTTGTTGCCGTGGAGGACGAGGCGCGCCGCCGGTACGCCCGCGGCGCGCGCGACGTGCAGCTCTCCCCCGGTCGCGACGTCGAGGTGCATGCCCTCCTCGTGCGCGAGCGCAGCCATCGCCCGGCACAGGAACGCCTTGGTCGCGTACGCGACGCCGTCGCCGAACGCGGCGACCGCCTCCCGGCAGCGGGCCCGCAGGTGGTCCTCGTCGTAGACGAACAGCGGGGTGCCGTGCTCGTCGGCCAGCGCGCCGAGGTGGCACCCGCCTATGTGCAGCCACCCGTCGGCACCGACCTCGGCCGAGTCGGGCAGGAGCGAGGCCTGGAGGATGCTCATCGCATCTGACCGTTCGCCCTGCTCACATCGACTCGGGCGCGCTGACCCCCAGCAGGTCGAGCCCGACCTTGAAGCCGACCCGCGCCGCCTCGACCAGCCACAGGCGCGCCTGCGTGAGCTCAGGATCGATGCCCTCACCCATCACGTAGCAGTCGTGGTAGAAGCCGTGGAAGCGGTCGGCCAGCTCGCGCACCCACGTCGCGACCTTGTGCGGAGCGCGCTCCGTGCAGGCGAGCAGCACGACGTCGGGCAGCTCCGAGAGCGACCGCAGCACCTCGAGCTCGCGCTCGTGCTGCAGCAGGCCGAGGTCGACCGACTCGAGCGGTCGGCGCACCACCCCGCGCTCGTCCGCGACGCGTCCGATCGACGCGATCCGGGTGTGCGCGTACTGCACGTAGTAGACGGGCGACTCCTTCGACTCGGAGCGCACCTTGTCGAGGTCGATCGTGACGCTCTGATCGATCGAGTTGAGCAGCGACAGCAGCCGCATCGCGTCGGGGCCGATCTCGTCGACCAGGTCGTCGAGGTCGACCGCGTTGCCGGCCCGCTTCGACATGCGTCCGCTGGTGAGCGAGATCATCTGGCCGAGGCGGATCTCGAGCCGGTCGCGCGCGATGCCCATCGCCTCGACACCGGCGGCGAGGCTGGCGACCTGCCCGTGGTGGTCGGCGCCCCACACGTTGATCACGCGGTCGAACCCGCGGACCATGAACTTGTTGCGGTGGTAGGCGAGGTCGCCGGCGAGGTACGTGTAGTCGCCGTCGGCCTTGCGGATGACCCGCTCCTGGCGGGGGTCGCCGAAGTCCGCGGTGCGCAGCCACATCGCGCCGTCGCGCTCGAAGACGAGGCCCTTGTCGGCCAGCAGCGCCACGGTCTCACCGACCGCCTCGCTATCCTCGATCGACGCCTGGCTGTACCACTCGTCGTAGTCGATGTGGACCGCCTCCATCTGGTGGCGGATGAAGCCGACGATGTGCTCCGCGGCCCAGCGGCCCGCCGCGGTCACGTCGTCGGGACCGTCGTACGCGGACGACAGAACCTTGACGAACGCGCTCGCGTAGCCGCCCTCGGGGACCGGCTCGCCCTTGGCGCGAGCGAGGATGCTGCCGCCGAGCGCGCGGATCTGCCCGCCGGTGTCGTTCACGTAGTACTCGCGTTGCACGCGGTAGCCGCACCGCTCCATCACGCGGCCGAGCGCGTCGCCGTACGAGGCGAACCAGCCGTTGCCGACGTGCACCGGCCCCGTCGGGTTGGCCGAGACGAACTCGATCATCACCCGCTCACCGGTGCCGATCGTGTGCGTGGCGTAGCCGTCGTCGCCCGCCTCGACGATGTCGCCCAGCACCGCGTGCAGCCAGCTCGGCGCGAGGTGGAAGTTGACGAAACCGCCGCCCTCGACCTTCACGTCGGCGACGTGCGCGGGCGGGTCGGCGCGGAGGCGCTCGGCCAGCTCGGTGGCGAGCTCGCGTGGGTTCCGCCCGGCCTTCTTGGCCGTCATCATCGCGACGTTCGAGGACCAGTCGCCGTGCTCCCGCCGCGCGGGCCGCTCGAGCTGGATGCCCTTGTCGGGCGGGTCGACGCCGACCGCCGCGAGGGCGGCCGCGAGAGCAGAGACGAGGTCGTCGCGGATCACGGTGACCTCAGCGCCCGAGGAGCTTCTCGACCCGGACGACGAGGTCATCGGGTTCGAACGGCTTGGTGATGTAGTCGTCGGCGCCGGCCGCCAGCCCGTCGCGGACATCGGTGGCCAGCGCCCGGGCCGAGAGCAGGATGACCGGCACGTAGGCGAGCTCGGGGTCGGCCCGGAGGTCCCGCAGGAGATCGATGCCGCTGCGCTTCGGCATCATCACGTCGGTGACCACGACGTCGGGCCGGTGCGCCCGTGCCTGCTCGAGGCCGTCGGCCCCGTCGACCGCCCGCACCACGGTGTAGCCCTCGAGCTCGAAGTTCACGGTCAACAGATCCAGGATCACCGGATCGTCCTCGACGACGAGGATCGTGGAGGACTGGGCCACCGCCGCATCCTAGAAGGGCCCCCTTCGGCGCCCGAGCCGGCGAATAGGGGTTCACCCGATGCGGGTCGACCGCGGACGTGGTTGAGTGCGGACCCATGAAGAAGCTGCGGGGGGCGGCGCTGGCCGCTGCATCGACGGTCGTCGTGTGCCTGGCGGTGGTCGCGCCGGGGAACGTCGCAGGCGCGTCGACACCAAGGAACAAGCCCGGCTTCACCGGCGGTCAGCAGCTCACCGGCTTCGGTGGGGTCAACCACACGAGCCTCGCCAGCAACGGGTCGACGACGCTGGTCGTCTACCAGGTGCCCGGGGGCGGGTCGGCCTCCGAGATCTGGGGCCGGATCATGTCGGCCGACTCGAAGTCGATCGGTTCGCCCTTCCTCATCGCCGCCGGCAACGTGCACAGCCACACCGACCCCGACGTGGCCTGGAACGGCTCGAGCTGGCTGGTCGTCTACGAGGAGGAGCTGGCCTCCTTCGATTCCGACGTCATCGGAGAGGTCGTCTCGAAGACCGGCAGCGTCGGCGCGCCGATGCGCATCGCCGACACGGGCGCCAAGGAGATCCACCCGTCGGTCGCTGCCGGCGCCGACGGGCAGTGGGCGGTGGCGTGGGACTCCGACGAGGACAGCGGCAACTACCTGAACGACATCTACGTGAACCGCGTGAGCGCGGCGGGCGTCGTCCTGGACGGGCTCGGCATCCGCCTGTCGCGTGACACGACGTCGAACAAGATCGACGACCACAACCCCGACATCGCCTGGAACGGCTCCAAGTACATGGTCGTCTGGGAGGCCGCCACCCCGTACGAAGCCTCGATCGGGATGAACGTGTTCGGCCGGGCGGGCGTGGTCGCGTACGACTTCGCCGGGACGATCGAGGACGGCACGCCGAGCTACCCGTCGCTCGCGCCGAGCATCGCGTCCGACGGCAAGAAGTTCATGGTCGCGTTCGAGCACACCACCGCATCGACGGGCGTCGACATCGGCGTCGCCGAGGTGGAGCCGCTCAACGGCGGGTACAACGTCTCGACCAAGGTGCTGTCGAAGTCGGCCGGCAACGAGCAGGACCCGGCCATCGCCTTCAACGGCACCTACCTCGTCGTGTGGCAGGACCGCCACCGGACGGCGGGAGGCGACCTGTACGGCGCCCGCGTCAGGCCCGGCCCGTCCGTGATCGACACCACGAGCTTCCTCGTCACGCAGTACTACGCCACCAACCTGCGACCGGCGCTCACGTCCGGTACCTCGAAGGCCAACACCTTCGGGATCTCGTGGGAGGCCGGTTCGTCGGCGTCGTCCACCGCCATCATCGGGTACGGCGTGACCTTCGCCGCCAAGTAGCACCGACGGTCGAGAGGGACCGCCCAGAGGTCGCGCTAGGGTCGCGGACCCCTGCCCTCGTAGCTCAGCGGATAGAGCATCGGCCTCCGGAGCCGTGTGCGGGCGTTCGAGTCGCCCCGAGGGCGCTCGCCAGTTCCCATCAGCGTGCGGCCGAGACCGAGGCCGCAGATCGCTCGACCAGATGGGCGCCGAGCCGGGAGGCCAGCGCCATGATGGTGAGCGCCGGGTTCGCCGCCCCCTGGGTCGGGCACACGCTTCCGTCGGACAGGAACAGGTTGGGGACGGCCCACGTCCGTTGGTGGGCGTCCACCACGCTGTTGTCGGGTGAGGTGCCCATGCGGGCGCCCCCGATCAGGTGGGCGTAGCGGTGGATGGTCAGCACGTCCTGCGCACCTGACGCGTGGAGGATGTCGGTGATGACCTTCGTGGAGTACTCGATGTTGGCCCGGTCGTTGTCGCAGAGGCTGTAGTCGAACCGGGCGACCGGCAGCCCGTAGAGGTCGCGCTCGTCGGCCAGCGTCACCCGGTTGTCGGGCTGGGCCAACAGCTCGTTGAGCACGCCGATGACGCTCCAGTGGTTGTAATCCCGCATGTACTCGCGCAGCGCCCGTCCCCAGTGGCCGTCGGCGAGCACGTGCTCGGCCCAACCGATGGGCAGAGGCGACACGGTCTGGATGGAGAACCCTCGGGCGAAGCCACGAGCGCGATCGGTCTCGTAGAAGTCCTCCGAGGACACCTCGGGCGGCGGCGCCTTGTACATGCGGAGCTCGTCGGGGAAGCGACCGCCGGTCTGCGATGCACCTTGGACCATGACGTAGCGACCGACCTGGTCCTCGTTGTTGCACAAGCCGTTCGGGAACCGAGTCGACGTCGAGTTGAGCAGGAGCCGCGGCGTCTCGATGGAGTAACCGGCGACGGCGACCACCTTGGCCTTCTGCATGCGCTCGACACCGTCGTGCTCCCGGAAGTAGGTCACGCCGGTGGCGCGGCCGGTGGCCTCGTCGATCTCCACCCGAGCGGCCATGGAGTCGGCCCGGATCTCGACGTGATGGGCGAGCGCGTCGGGCAGGTGCGTGACGTAGGGGCTGGCCTTGGCGTTCACCTTGCAGCCCTGCAGGCAGTAGCCGCGGTAGATGCAGTGGGGCCGGTTGCCGAACGTACCGTTGACGATGCCGACCGGCCCGACCTTCATGGTGATGCCGCACTCGATCGCGCCACGCCACAGCCTCGACGCAGCTTCGGACACCGGGTGCGGCGAGAACGGATAGGTGTGCGGGTAGCCCCAGTGCCAGTCCTGGCCGGCCACCGGGAGCTCCCGCTCCACCGTCTCGTAGTGGGGACGGATGTCCTCGTAGGTGATCGGCCAGTCGGCCCCCACCCCGTCGAGGGTGAACGTCTGCAGGTCCGAAGGATGGAACCGAGGCGTGTAGCCCGCGTAGTGGACCATCGAGCCGCCCACCCCGCGGCCGGAGTTGTTCATGCCCATCTCGATGGGATCGGAGCCGCCGACGATGCGCTTCTGGGTCCAGTAGAGCTCGTGCGCGCCGGCCTCGTCGGACACCCAGTCCTCG
>JAFBAD010000243.1 GCA_019247975.1 Acidimicrobiia bacterium | reverse complement strand
CGGTCGCCATCTCGTACATGACGCAGCCGAGCGAGTAGAGGTCGCTCGTCTGGTCGACGCTGTGGCCCTGCGCCTGCTCCGGTGAGAAGTAGGTGGCGGTGCCCATGACCGAGCCGGTCTGGGTGAGGGCCTCGTCGGTGCCGCCGGAGATGGCCCGGGCGATGCCGAAGTCGGCCACCTTCACGTGACCGGCGGCGGTGATCATGATGTTGCCGGGCTTGACGTCGCGGTGGACCACGCCGTTGCGGTGGGCGAAGCCGAGGGCGGCGGCCACGTCGGTGGCGATGCCGGCTGCCGCGTCCGGAGGCGGGAGGCCCTCGCTGCGGAGGATGTCCGACAGGCTCTTGCCGTCGACGTACTCCATCACGATGTAGTAGGTCGCGCCCTCCTGGCCCCAGTCGTAGACGCCCACGATGTTGGGGTGGTTCAGGTTGGCGGCGGCCTGCGCCTCCCGGCGGAAGCGGGCCACGAACGACGGGTCGCCGGCGAACTCGGGGAACAGCACCTTGACCGCGACCGGCCGGGCGAGCAGCAGGTCGCGGGCCAGGAAGACCTCGGCCATGCCGCCACGGGCGATGCGGCGCTGGACCTCGTAGCGGCCGTTGTAGACGAGCGGTTCCTGCACGGTCATCCGGGTTCGAGCGTAAAGGACGGGTACTTGGCCGCCGGTGCAGAGGTCACGTGATCAGCCCTGCGTCTGGAGGATCTTCGCCATCACGGCCTGGGCGATCGGCGCGGCCACCCGGCCGCCGGTCGCCTCGCTGACGCCCGGCTGCGACTCGACGATCACTGCGATCGCCACCTGCGGCGCCTGGCCCTGCTTGCCGGCGAACCCGATGATCCAGGCGTGTGACTTCGGCGGCTCGGTGCCGAGCTGCGCGGTGCCGGTCTTGCCGCCGACCTCGAAGCCGGGGATGGCCAGGCGGGTGGCCGTGCCGCTCTGCACCACGCCGAGCATCGCCTGGCGCATCGTCTCGGCCGCCGCCGGCTGGATCGCGTGCTTCCACACCTTGGTCTCGGCCGAGTGGAGCGTGCGGCCGTCGGTGTCGGTGAGCTTCGCGAGCAGGTGCGGCTCCATGATCGTGCCCTGGTTGGCGATCGCCGCGGCCACCAGCGCCATCTGCAGCGGGGTCGCCGAGGTGTCGCCCTGGCCGATCGACGCCCTGGCGATCGGCCCGTTGCCCTGGTTCTTCGGGAACTCCGTCGGGAACTTCGACGACGCGGCCGCCGGCAGGTCGATCGGCGGCCTCTGGTTGAAGCCGAACCGCTCCGCGCCCTCGACCATCCTCTGCGCGCCGATCGTCTTGTCGCCCATCTCGGCGAACGCGCTGTTGCAGGACACCCGGAGGATGTCGAACAGCGCACCGCCGCACGCCTCGCCGCCGAAGTTGGAGAGGTCGTCGTTGGTGAAGTCGATGTCGTAGCTCGTCTTCACCGGGTACACGGGTTGCTGGGGCGTGACGAGGCCGTCGTCGACGCCGATCGAGCCGGTGACGACCTTGAACGTCGAGCCGGGGAAGAACAGCTCCCGGTACATCTTCGGCAGCAGCGGCTTGCTCGGCGCGGCCTCGAGCAGCGCCTTCACCTGACTGGCCGACTTGGCGTGGGTCGACAGCGGGTTCGGATCGAACGACGGGTTCGACCAGAAGGCGAGGATCGACCCGTTGCGCGGGTCGAGGGCGACGACCGAGCCGGCCTGGTTGCCGAGCGCATCCCGCGCGGCCTGCTGCACGTCCTTGCGGATCGTGATGGTGAGATCGGCGACGTCCTCGTTGTCGACGAAGAGGTCCGCCAGCTTGTGGATGTCGATCTCGGGGGTCTGGCCCGAGAGCTCGTCGCCGTAGGACGCCTCGAGGCCGGTCGCGCCGAAGTTGAAGTTGAAGTAGCCGGTGACCTGCCCGAACAGGTCCTTCTCCGGGTACTCCCGCTGGAACTTGAACTGGTCCTTCGACTTCTTCGAGCGGGCGAGGACCGTGCCGTCCGCGCTGATGATGCGGCCGCGCGGCCGGCTGAACTCCTCGACGATCTTGCGGCTGTTGCGGGGGTCGTCGTTGAGCGTCTTCTGGTGGAAGACCTGGATGTAGTTGAGCTGCGCGAAGAGGATCGTGAAGAGGGCGATCATCGCGATGCCGAGGCGGCGGATCTGCTTGTTCACGCCGGCGCTCCGACCGCCGTACCGGCCCGGCCCTGCCGCATCTCGCGGCGGTGCGACTCGTCGGAGATGCGCATGAGCAGCGCGAGCAGCACGTAGTTGGCGACGAGCGACGAGCCTCCGTAGGACACGAACGGCAAGGTCACGCCGGTCAGCGGGAGGACGCGGGTGACGCCGGCGATGATGATGAACGTCTGCAGGCCGATGAGCGTCGTGAGGCCGGTGGCGAGCAGCTTGTCGAACGAGGCCTCGGCCCGCATCGCGATGCGCAGGCCGGCGCCGATCATGAGCAGGTAGGCGATGAGGATGGCGGTGCCGCCGATCAGCCCGAGCTCCTCACCGATGGCGGCGAAGATGAAGTCGTTCTGGACCTCGGGGATGCGCGTGGGCGTGCCGAGGCCGAGTCCTCGGCCGGCGATGCCGCCCCACGCCAGCGCGTACCAACCCTGGATGATCTGGAAGCCCTTGTCCGACGCGTCGGCCCACGGGTTGGTCCAGACCGTCACGCGGTCCTTCACGTGGCTGAACGTCGACCACGAGAAGAACGCACCGATCGCGAACAGCACGCCGCCGACGCCGAGGTACGCGGACTTCTCCGTCGCGACCCACAGCATGACGATGAACAGCGCGAAGAAGAGGAGCGACGAACCGAGGTCCTTCTCGGCGGTCATGACGACGAGCGACAGGCCCCAGGCGAGGATGATCGGTCCGAGGAACTTCGGGTCGGGCAGGACCGGCCGGAAGTGCGGCCACGACGCCATCGCCAGCAGCTCGCGCCGCTCGACGAGGTAGGCCGCGAAGAAGATCGCCAGTGCCACCTTGGCGAACTCGCCCGGCTGGAAGTTGACCGGGCCGAGGCTCACCCAGATCTTCGCCCCGTTGATCGTGCGGCCGACCCCGGGGACGAGCGGCAGCATCAGCAGCCCGGCGCCGATGAGCAGGAACGTGTAGCGGTAGCGCTCGAGGGTGCGGGGCCGGCGGACCACCGCGAGCGTGACGATGAACGCGACGATCCCGACCGCGGTCCAGGTGGCCTGCAGCCCGGCCAGGTTCTTGTCGAGCCGGGCGATGAACACGTAGCCGATGCCGTTGAGCAGGCCGGCCAGCGGCAGCAGCATGCCGTCGGCGCCCGGTGCGAGCCTGCGCACCGCGATGTGCGCAGCGATGAACAGGCCGACGACGACGGCCAGGAACGGACCGATGTTGGCCGGGATCGACGCAGTCGTCCCGAGCGACGCCAGCGTGTAGGCGCCTCCCACGATCACCGCTCCGAGCAGGATCAGGCTCAGCTCGGAGTTGCGGCGCAGCCGCTCGATCATCGCGTCGTCGGCGTGGTGGTCGGGCGGCTGGTCGACGTCGTCGATGTCTTCGGCGACGTCGTGGTGGTCGTGGTGGTGCGGTCGGCGGCCGAGCTCTCGAGGTTGTCGGTGAACGAGCGGGCGTCGGACAGGGAGCTGAACCTCCGGTTGCCGCTGACGTCCTCGCGCTGCGCGTCGGTGAGGTCACCCCGTCGCAGGCTGCTCACGTCCTCGAGCTTCGGATCGATCCACAGCAGACCGCCGGGGCGGCCCTGGTAGATGGCGACGTTCTTCCCGGAGAAGCCGACGAAGTAGGTGCGCTTGGCCGCCCAGCCGACCGCCCCCACGGCGACCGCGAGGATCACGAGGAACGCGACGACGAAGGTGACCACCCGCCAGGTGACGTGGCGGCCCCGGGCCTCGTCGAGGTCGCGGTAGAGGTCGTCGCTGCGGGGCGCGAACTCGCGGTCATCGTCGCTGCCGTCGGCGGCGGGCTCGTCGGCCGGCGGGGCGGTCCACTCGGTGGTGCGGGGCTCGTCGGCGAGCGCGGCAGAGGCTGCCCCGGCCCGGTCACCGTCGTCGGTGACGTCGACCACCACGCACGTGACGTTGTCGCGGCCGCCGTGCTCGTTCGCCTGACGGACGAGATCGTCCGCGACGTCACCCGGGTCCGCCAGCCGGCGCATCGTGGCCGCGATCTGGTCGACGTTCAGCTCGTCGGACAACCCGTCGGAGCAGAGCAGGAAGCGATCGCCGGTGTAGGGGAGCACGGTGCTCGAGTCGACCTGGACCCGGGAGTCGATGCCGAGGGCCCGGGTGATGATGTTGCGCTGCGGGTGGACCGCGGCCTGGTCGTCGGTGATCTGGCCCTCGCGCTGCATCTCGGCGACGAGGTTGTGGTCCTGGCTCAGCTGGATGAGCTCGTCGTCGCGGAACAGGTAGATGCGGGAGTCGCCGACGTTGACCCAGCCGATCTCCTCCTCGACCCCCTCGTCGCCTTCGAGCAGGACGATGGCGCAGAGCGTCGTGCCCATGCCCCGGAGCGCCGGGTCCGACGACGCCTGGTTGCGGATCTGGCGGTTGGCCAGCTCGACGCCGGCGACGAGCGCCTCGAGGGTCGGTTCGGTGACCGCCTCGTCGAGCGTGTGGACCGCGATGGCGGAGGCGACCTCGCCGCCCTGGTGGCCGCCCATGCCGTCGGCGACCGCATACAGCGGGATGCGGCTGCTGATGAGCTGCGAATCCTCGTTGATCGTGCGGACCCGGCCGGGATGGCTCGCCGACCCCACCCGCAGAGCGGTGGTCATGACAGCTCCATCACCGTGTTGCCCACCTGCAACCGGTCGCCGCGGCTCATGACCGCCGGGCCGTTCACCTTCGCCTGGTTGAGGAAGGTGCCGTTGGTCGAGCCGAGGTCCTCGACGAAGAGCTGCCCGTCACGACGGAAGACGCGCGCGTGCAGCTGCGACGCGTAGGTGTCGTCGACGGTGATGCCGCAACCCGCGGCGCGACCGACCGTGAGCTCGTCGGCCACCGGGAACACGCGGCCGCGCTGATCCGCCGGCTCGACCACCGTGAGCTGGGTGGCCTTCGCCGCCGCCCTGCGGCCGCGACGGCCCTTCGGCTCGGAGCCGGTGGCGACCGGCGCGGCGACGGTGGCCGGTGGTGGGCCGACCGGGACGCGCGCTGCGGGCACGCCCGCGGGACGCGGGGCGTGCTTCGGGCCGTTGACCTCGACCCACACCGCCCTGAGCACCCGCAGGAAGAACAGGTAGAGCAGGGCCAGAAGGCACAGCTTCAGGATGGTGAGCAGCTGCTCCATCTCGGCCCGGAGCCTACCGGCGCGCCCCTCCTGGCCTGGGACGCTGCGGGAGGGGGGACTACCTCGCCCTCGTTGCTCGAGCCGACGGGCGGCTAGCTGGCCTCGAAGCGGATGCGGGTGTTGCCGAAGGTGAGCTCGTCGCCGTCGGAGAGCTCCTGGTGGCTGACCCGCACGCCGTTCACGCGGCTGCCGTTGGTCGAGCCCATGTCGACCATCAGGAACCCGGCGCCGTGGGGACGGATCTCCGCGTGGGCCCGGCTGGCGTTCGGGTCGCCGAGGACGATGGTCGACTCCGGCTTGCGGCCGATGGTGATCGTGCGCTCGCCGAGCGGGATGCGCTCACCGGTCGGCAGGATGAGCGACCCGGCGCCGGCGCCGCCCTGGCCTTCCTTCAACCGGGCGTCGATGTTGAACGACCCCGCGTGCAGTCGGTCGGCCGGTTCGAGCGTGACCGACACCGGACCGAGGAAGCTGTAGCCCTCGTCCCGCGCGTGCTCCCGCGCCGCCTCGGCCAGCTCACGGGTCATGGTGTCGGCGATCTCGGTGAACTGGTCGTGGTCCTCGGGGCTCATCTCGATGGTGAAGGCGTTGGGCACGACGGTGCGACCCCGGACGTCGACCGATCGGTGGTCGTCCATCTCCCGCACGAGACGCCGGCCGAGCTCGACCGGGCGGATGCCGGACTTGAACGCGCGCGCGAACGTCCCCTCGATGGCCCGCTCGAGGCGGCGTTCGAAGCCCTTCAAGCCCACGGCACAGGATGTTACGGGCGGTTGGGTCGAAACAGCCCTGCGCTAGGGTGCCTGGGCTACTCGGGCGAGTGGCGGAATTGGCAGACGCGCAGGATTCAGGTTCCTGTGTCCGAAAGGATGTGGGGGTTCAAGTCCCCCCTCGCCCACTCCGAAGCGGCGGGTCGTGAAGCCTGACCTTCAGCTGCGACCGGCGCCGAGCTCCTCCGCCGGAGCGAGTCGGCCGGCCCGTCGGGCAGGCTGGATGGCGAGCAGCGCCACGGCGACCAGCGTCGTAGGGGCGAGCACGGCGAGCGTCCACCCGGCCAGGGGTGTGCGGTACACGAGCGGTGTGTCATGGGCGATGGTCCGCCAGAGCGTCGTCCCGGCCACGAGCCCGAGCGGCACGCCGAGCACCAGGCCCGCGAGCGCGAACGTCAAGCCCTGCCATCCGACGATGGCGCGGATCTGGCGTGGCGTCATGCCGAGGCACCGCAGCATCGCGAGGTCCCGGCGTCGGAGGCGCCACGACGACGTGAGGAGGTGGGCGATCGACCCCACGCCCAGCGCGGCGAAGAACGCGAGCTCGATCCATGGCAACCGCCCGATGCGCCGGAAGTTCCCGACCACCTGCGCTTCGTGCTCCAGCTCGTTCTCGAGCGTTCCCTGCGCGCTGGGCAACGGATCGATGGGGATCCCTGCGCCGTCGTTGCGGAAGTGGACGAGGAGCGCCTGTCCGTAGCCGTCCCCCACCAAGCGTCGGAGACCCAGTGGGGTCACCCAGGCCCCCTCGTCGTAGGCGGACGCCGTCGATTGCGGCAGCAGGCCGATGCCGGTGACCCGCACGTGCTCGCCCTTGTCGCCGAAGGGAAGTCTGTCGCCGACCTGCACATCGAGCCGGTGAGCCGTCGCCGGCCCCAGCACGACATCTCGTGGCGACCGGGGCGC
>JAFBAD010000215.1 GCA_019247975.1 Acidimicrobiia bacterium | reverse complement strand
ACCGTGCTGCTGCGCAACGACGGTCTGCTCCCGCTCGATGCCAGCGACATCTCGCGCCTCGCCGTGATCGGCGCGCCGGCCGTCGCGCCCTGCGTCATGGGTGGCGGTTCCGCACAGGTGGTGCTGCGGCCGCTCACGTCCCCGCTCGACGCCCTGCGCGAGGCGATCGGCGACCAGGTCGAGATCGTGCACGAGCGGGGCTGCGACATCGACCGGTCGGCCGCTGTGATCGGCGGGCCGGTGCTCCGCTCCCCCGGCGGCTTCGAGGCCGAGCTGTTCACGGGCAACGAGCTCGACGGCGAGGTCTTCGAGCAGCGCCACCTCGACACGCTCCGCACCATGGTGTTCGGCATGACGGCCGAGGGACCCCTCGCCGGCGAGTGGTCGATGCGGGTGCGGGGCACGGTCGTCCCCGAGGAGAGTGGCGTCTTCGAGCTCGCGCTCGCCCAGGCCGGCCGGGCTCGCGTCCTCCTCGACGGCGAGCTGGTGCTCGACGGCTTCACCAGCCCGCCCCCGCCGGGCGGAAGCGACCTGTTCGGGATGGCGAGCCAGGATCTCCTCGCGAACGTGACCCTGACCGAGGGGACGCCGGTCGACGTGGTGGTCGAGTACTCCCGCAGCGACTCCGTGATCGCCGGCTTCCGGGTCGGCTTCCACACGACCGATGCCGACGGCGCGCTCGAACGAGCCGTCGCCGCCGCGGCCGCAGCCGACGTGGCGATCGTGTTCGCAGGCACCACCGGCGAGTGGGAGACCGAGGGTCGCGACCGCGACTCGTTCCAGCTCCCCGGCCGCCAGGACGAGCTCGTCCGCCGGGTCGCGGCGGCCAACCCGCGCACCGCGGTGGTGGTGAACGCAGCCGCACCGGTCGACCTCGCCTGGGCCGACGACGTGTCGGCCGTGCTGCAGTGCTGGTTCGGCGGCGAGCAGATGGCGGCGGGCGTCGCGTCGATCCTGACCGGTGCCGCGGACCCCGGCGGCCGTCTGCCCACGACCATCCCGGTCCACCTCGAGCACAACCCGTCCTACGACAACTTCGCCGGTGAGAACGGCGAGCTCCGCTACGGCGAGGGCCTGTTCATGGGCTACCGCGGGTACGAGCACCGCCGCATCGAGCCCCGTTACCCGTTCGGCCACGGCCTCAGCTACACGACCTTGGCGGTCGGCGAACCGGCCGTCTCGTCCGACACGTTCCGGGCCGGCGACACGCTGACCGTCTCGGTCACCGTCACGAACACCGGCGCAAGGGCGGGCTCCGAAGTGGTGCAGTGCTACGTCGCCCCGGAGTCGCCTCGGCTGGTGCGGCCGGGCAAGGAGCTCAAGGCGTTCGCCAAGGTCCACCTCGAGCCGGGGGCGTCGACGACGGTCGAGCTCCAGCTCGACGACCGCTCGTTCGCCTACTGGGATCCGGGCCAGGCCGACTGGGAAGCCGTGTCGGCGCGCGGCCTGAACCTGTTCCCGGCCACCAGCCCCGAGCGCCGCTCCCCGGGCTGGCAGGTCGACCCGGGCCGGTTTTCCATCATGATCGGTCGATCATCTGCGAACATCTGCGCCGTCCGCAGCATCGAGGTGAGCCGGTGACCCAGGAGACCAGCGCGGGGCTCGCGCGAGCGGTCCTCGACGCCGAGGCCGAGCGTCAGGCCGCGCAGGCCGAGGCCGACCGGGAGGTCCTCTTCGCCGACGACCTCCTGCCCGGCGTCGGCGGCGAGGAGATCACGCTCAAACAGGGCGTGCTGGTGGGCGGGACCTTCGCGTTCGTCATGCTCGTGCTGCTCTCGACCTTCGACGAGCTCGAGGGTGCGGTCCTGTCGGTGCTCGCGCCGGACATCCGCGACACGTTCCACATCAGCGACGGCGTGATCGTGTTCGTCAGCACCGCGTCGGGCGCGTTCCTGGTCCTCGGGTCGCTGATCATGGGGTTCCTGGCCGACCGCTTCCGCCGCGGCCCGGTGCTCGGTCTCGCCGCCGCGGTGTTCTCGGCCGCCCTCTTCACGTGCGGCCTCGCGGTGAACGCGTTCACGCTCTTCCTGTCGCGCCTCGGCGTCGGCGTCGCGAAGTCGAGCAACCTGCCCGTCGGCGGCTCGCTGATCGCCGACTCGTACCCCATCAACATCCGGGCCCGCATCAACGCGGCGATCTTCGGCGCGTCACGGCTCGCCGCGGTGCTGAGCCCGGCCGTGGTGGGCGGCATCGCCGCGCTCGCAGGCGGCACCGAGGGCTGGCGCTGGGCGTACTTCCTGCTCGCGCTGCCGGTCATCCCGCTCGTCTTCCTCTGCTTCAAGATCCCGGAACCGCCGCGCGGACAGTTCGAGATGAAGGACGTGCTCGGCGAGGTCCTCACCGACACGAAGACCGCACCGATCTCGATCGAGGCCGCGTTCTCCCGGCTGAACCAGGTGAAGACGTTCAAGGCCGCCGTCTGGGCGTTCTCCGCCCTCGGCTTCAGCCTGTTCACCGGGCCGGTGCTCTCCAACCTCTTCCTCGAGGAGCACTTCAACCTCGGCTCGGCCGGACGCGGGTTCGTCGGCAGCGTCAGCGGCCTCGGCGCGCTGGTGGTGCTCCCCTTCGCGTCGAAGCGGTACGACAGCCTCTACCACCGCGACCCGGCCCGGGCGGTGCTGCTGCTCGGCGTGCTGATCGCGCCCGTGGGCGTGATCCTCCCGATCCAGTACTACATGCCGAACGCCGCGCTCTTCACGGTCGTCGGCATCGTCATCAACGTCTTGCTGATCACCGCGTTCACGATGGTCGGACCGGTGCTCCAGGGCATCGTGCCGTACCGGCTGCGCGGCCTCGGCGCCGCGCTCGGCGCGATCTACATGTTCTTCATCGGTGCGACGGGCGGCGCGCTGCTCGCCGCGTTCTTCAGCAACGCGCTCGGCCCGCGCGGCGCGGTCCTCTGGGTCGGCGTGCCGTCCACGATCATCGGCGGGCTCCTGCTCGCGAAGACGTCGTCGACGATCAAGAACGATCTCTCGCTCGTGGTCGCCGAGCTGCGCGAGGAGCTCGAGGAGCACGAGCGCCAGAAGGCGGAGCCCGAGAACATCCCGGCGATCCAGGTCAACAAGATCGATTTCTCCTACGGGCACGTGCAGGTGCTCTTCGACGTGGGCTTCGAGGTGCGGCGGGGCGAGGTGCTCGCGCTGCTCGGCACGAACGGCGCCGGCAAGTCGACGATCCTGCGGGTGATCGCCGGTCTGGGCACGCCGTCACGCGGCGTCGTCCGCCTCCACGGCACGACGATCACCTACGTGGCCCCGGAGCAGCGGGTGAACCTGGGCATCCGCCTGCTGCCCGGCGGCAAGGGCGTGTTCCCGGGCATGACCGTCCGCGAGAACCTCGAGATGGGCGCGTACGTCTACCGGGGCGACTCGGCCGAGCGCGACCGGCGGATCGCCCGGGTGCTCGACCTGTTCAAGGACCTGGCCGGCCGGCAGGACCAGCTCGCCGGTTCGATGTCGGGCGGGCAGCAGCAGATGCTCGCCCTCGCGATCACGCTGCTGCACGACGCCGACGTGCTGCTCATCGACGAGCTGTCGCTCGGCCTTTCGCCGATCGTCGTCCAGGAGCTCCTCGGCGTGGTCGAGCAGCTCAAGCGGGAAGGCATGACGATCGTCATCGTCGAGCAGTCGCTCAACGTCGCGCTTGCGGTGTCCGATCGGGCGGTCTTCCTCGAGAAGGGCCAGGTGCGCTTCGAGGGTGACGCGAAGGAGCTGCTCGAGCGGGGCGACCTGGCCCGGGCGGTCTTCCTCGGCAAGGAGGGCGGGTGATGCATCCGGTGCTCGCCACCCTCGTCAACCAGCAGGTCCTCTTCGACGGGCTCGTGTCGGGCCTGGTCTTCGGGCTGCTCGCCCTCGGCATCGTGCTCGTCTACCGGGCGACGCGGGTCATCAACTTCGCGGTCGGCAACATGGGGATCGTCGGCGCCGGCCTGATCGCGCTCTTGGCCGTGCAGTACGGCGTGCCGTTCTGGCTCTCGGTCATCGGCGGTCTGGCCGCCGGCACCGCGTACGGCGCGCTGATCGAGCTCGTCGTGATCCGTCGCCTGTTCACCGCACCGCGGGTGATCGTGCTCGTGGCGACCATCGGCGTGGCGCAGCTGTCGCTCGCCGTCCTGAGCGCCTACCCGGACATCGACAAGGCCGGCGCGCCGTTCCCTCAGGCCATCGCGTCCGCCCACCAGTGGGGTTCGGTGCGGGTGACCGGCGCGCAGCTCTCCATCCTGCTGATCGTCCCGGTGGTCGCCCTCGCGCTCAGCTGGTTCATCGGCCGGACCACCCTCGGCAAGAGCGTCACCGCCTCGGCCGAGAACCCCGACCTCGCCCGCCTCTCGGGCATCAGCCCTAAGCGGGTCTCCACGATCGTGTGGGCCATCGCCGGCGCGCTGGCCACGCTGTCGCTCAGCCTCATGGCGGCCCAGTCGGGTTCGGCCACCGACCTCGCCACGCTCGGGCCGAGCACGCTCGTCCGGGCCCTCGCCGCCGCGGTCATCGCCGGCATGGTGTCGTTCCGCCGGGCGTTCTTCGCCGGCATCGCCATCGGCCTGATCCAGGCCTTCGTGGCGTTCAACTTCATCGACACGCCGGGCCTCATGGACTTCCTCGTCCTGCTGGCCGTGCTCGTGGCGGTCTACTTCCAGAGCCGCCAGTCGAGCCAGACCCAGACGTTCTCGTTCGTCCCGAAGCGCCGGCC
>JAFBAD010000160.1 GCA_019247975.1 Acidimicrobiia bacterium | reverse complement strand
CGACGAGCGGACGTTGCTCGAAGCGCAGGCCGGCGAGGACAGCCTCGGTCGTCGCGGTGAGCGGCGAGAGCGCACGGCGCGTGTCCTTCGGCAGCGTGTCGAGCAGCGCCACCACCAGGTCGTCGCGGTAGCCGGGCACCTGCCAGTCGAAGTCCCACGGCTCCACCTGGTCGAGCAGCGCGAGCGGCACGTGGACGGTGACGCCGTCGTGCTCGTCGTCGGGGTCGAACCGGTAGGTGAGCGGGAGCACCAGCTGACCCTGGCGCCACTCGTCGGGGAAGTCCGCGGGCTCGAACGTCAGGCCGTCGAGGCCGGCGAGGTCGTCCCATCCGAGGGTCAGGAGGCCGGGGGCCTCGCGGCGGGCCGCCTTCCACCATCGATCGAAGTGGCGGCCGGACACCACGTCTGCGCCGATGCGCGCCTCGTAGAACGCCCGGAGGGTGACGTCGTGGTCGAACAGGTCGGCCCGGCGCACCTTGTCGCCGATGGCCCGGGCCTCGTCGAGGAACGCCTCGTTCGCGGCGACGAACTCGTGGCGTGTCGCCCACTCGCGCCGGACCAGGGCGTGGTCGACGAACAGCTCCCGGGCCAACGGGGGATCGATCCGTGCGAGCCCGATGGTGCGCGCCGCGACGACGGGCAGGCCGTACAGGGTGGCCTTCTCGGTGCAGACAGCGCGCCCGGCTCGTTCGTCCCAGCGGACGTCGGTGTAGGTGTACCTGAGCAGCGGCCCGGCGAGGGCCTCGACCCACTCGGGGCGGATCGCCGCCACGCCTCGCGCCCAGAGGCGGTTCGTCTCGACCAGCTCGGCCGCCATGACCCACTCGGGCGGCTTGCCGGCGAGCGCCGAGCCCGCGGCGATCGAGAAGCGCGTGCCGCGCGCGCCGCGCAGCTCGCGCGTGTCGCGATCGCGCCGACCGATCTGCGACAGCAACCCGGCGAGCACCGCCCGGTGCACCTGGTCGGGCGTGGCCTTCTCGTCGCCCGCGACGACGCCCACCGACTTCGCAGCGCGTTCGAGCTGCCGCTGGAGATCGCGCCACTCGCGGACGCGCAGGTGGTTGAGGAACTCGGCCTTGCACTCGCGGCGGAACTGGTTCGACGAGAGCGCGCGTCGCCGCTCGTCGAGGTGATCCCAGAGGGCGACGAGCCCGAGCAGATCCGAGCCGGGTACGACGAAGCGGCGATGCAGCTCGGCCGCCTTCTGCTGCTGCTCGAGCGGCCGCTCCCGCACGTCCTGGATGGACAGCGCGGCTGCGATCACCAGCACCTCGCGCACGCTGCCCTGGCGGTGCGCCTCGAGCACCATGCGCCCGAGTCGGGGGTCGATCGGCAGGCGCACCAGATCGCGCCCGGTGCGGGTCAGTCGCCCTGGCCCGCCGGGCTCGACGGCGGGGTCGAGCGCGCCCAGCTCCTCGAGCAGGGCGACGCCGTCGCGCACCGCGCGGGGCGAGGGCGGATCGAGGAACGGGAAGCTCGCGACGTCGCCCAGGCCGAGGTTCGCCATCTGGAGGATGACCGACGCGAGGTTGGTCCGGAGGATCTCCGGCTCGGTGAACTCGGGACGGGCCTCGAAGTCCTGCTCAGCGTAGAGCCGGATGCAGATGCCCGGCGCGACGCGGCCGCAACGGCCGGCCCGCTGGTCGGCGGAGGCCCGGCTCACCTTCTCGATCGGGAGCCGCTGCACCTTCAGGCGGTGGCTGTAGCGGGAGATGCGGGCGGTACCGCCGTCGACCACGTAGCGCACGCCGGGCACCGTGATCGAGGTCTCGGCCACGTTCGTCGCCAGCACCACGCGACGGCCCCGGTGGCGTTCGAAGACCCGGTGCTGCTCGGCCGCGGACAGCCGGGCGTAGAGCGGGAGCACCTCGGTGTCGCGGAGGTTGCGGTCCGCAAGCGCGTCGGCGCAGTCGCGGATCTCGCGCTCACCGCTGAGGAACACGAGCACGTCTCCCGGGCCCGCACGGCCGAGCTCGGCGACCGCGTCGCACACCGCGTCGAGCAGGTTGCGATCGTCGTCGACGACGTCGTCGCCTTCGTCTGCGTCGGCCGCCGCGTCACCGCCGAAGGGCCGGTAGCGCACCTCCACCGGATAGGTCCGACCCGACACCTCCACCACCGGTGCATCGCCGAAGTGCTCGGCGAAGCGAGCGGTGTCGATGGTGGCCGACGTGATGATCAGCTTCAGGTCGGGGCGTCGAGGGAGGAGCTGGTGCAGGTAGCCGAGGAGGAAGTCGACGTTGAGGCTGCGCTCATGGGCTTCGTCGACGATGAGCGTGTCGTACTTCCGAAGCAGCCGGTCGCGCTGCACCTCGGCGAGGAGGATGCCGTCGGTCATCACCTTGATGTAGGTGCGGTCCGAGACCCGGTCGGTGAAGCGAACCGCGTACCCCACGCCGTCGCCGAGGTCGGTGCCCAGCTCCTCGGCCACCCGCTCCGCGATCGTGCGGGCGGCGACGCGGCGAGGTTGGGTGTGGCCGATCCGGCCGGTCACCCCTCGCCCGAGCTCCAGGCACAGCTTCGGCAGCTGCGTGCTCTTGCCCGAGCCCGTCTCACCGGCGACGACCACGACCTGGTGGTCACGGATGGTCGCCAGCAACTCGTCGTGACGGTCGGTGATCGGCAGCTCGGCCGGGTACGTCGGGCGCGGCGACCACTCCGGTCGGTCGGTATCGGGGCTCATGGCCGCCCGATCGGGCACGACCTCGCTCGAACCGTCAGGTGAGATGGGTGGCGAAGAAGGCTTCCGATGCCTCCATCTCCTCGGCCGGAACGGCGGCGTGGGCTCCGGGGTGCGCGTGGAGCCGCTTGTCCTGCGATCCGATGGAGCGGAACAGGGCCAACGCAGACTCGGTGGGCACGAGCTCGTCGTCGAGTTGCACGAGGAACAACACCGGGCAGGAGATCGCGGGCGCGGCCGTGCTCCACGGGTTGGTGTCGTCGAGGGTGCCCATCAAACCGAGCACCGCGCAACGGACCTCGGGCGTCGCCGCCACGAACGGCGCGCCGAACATGGTCCCCATCGAGACGCCCCAGTAGCCGAGCGGGCCGTCGCCGACGTCGTCGAGCTCCCGCAGCTCGCGGAGGACCACCGTCCAGTCCGCGGTCATGGCGTCCGCGGCGGCCGCCACGTCGGCGACGAACGTGCGGGAGATCCCCTCGCCTGATCCTCGATCTGCGGTCCTCGTGGCGCTGGCCCGATCGCCGTGGCCGACGCCATCGATGGCGACGACTGCGTAGCCGGCGTGGCGAACCAGTCGGCGGGCCAGCGACAGGACGTAGGGCATCCGCTTGTTCCCCCCGCCCCCGTGGCCGACGAGCACGAGCGGGCGCGGCCCGGTCGATGCTTCGGGGGTCCACACGATCCCAGGCACCGTCTCGCGTTCGCCGTCGACATCGAAGCGCCGCTCGACGACGCCGTGGCTCGTCGAGGGCTCACCGGTGAAGTTCATGCACGCACGGTAGGACGGTGATCCGCTGCGGGCCGTCTCTCCGCACAGCCCGACTCCGCGACGAGCTCTGGCCGGGCCTACTTCGGCGACGGCTTGTGCTGCCAGTCGATCGAGTTCACGCCGGGGTTCCCGGGCAGGTGGGTGAGCTGGCTGTTCGCCCCACCCCCGGCGGGCACGGTCCAGACCTGGAGGCCGCCGGTGCCGTTGTTCGCGGAGAACGCGATCGTCGTCCCGTCGGGCGCGTAGGCGCCGTTCTGTCCGTCGCCGTAGGCGGTCGTGTGGTCGAGCTCGGTCGGCGCGCCGCCGGTGGCGGACATGGTGAAGAGGTCGATGCCGATGGCACCGGAGTGGGGCCGGTTGCTGGTGAACAGGATCCGGGTCGAGTCGGGTGACCAGGCGGGCTGGATGTCCTGGTAGGAGCTGCGGGTGAGGTTCGTCCCCGACGCGGATCCGTCGCTCGGGATCCGGAAGATGTCGTCGCTGCCCCCTCGGTTCGAGGCGTAGGCGATCCACTTGCCGTCCGGCGACCAGGTGGGCTGGTCCTCGGCGTGATGCCGGGTGAGCTGGAGCGGTGCGCTTCCATCGCTCGCGCTCGCGGTCCAGATGTCGGCGCCGGTCTGCCCGTCGGCCACGGCTGCGAACGTCAGCTCCTTGCCGTCGGGCGACCACGCGGGCCAACTCGCGCCCCCGGCGATGTGGGTGATGGCCTTGCGGGCCGAGCCGTTCGCCTTCATCGTCCAGATCTCGTTGCCGTGACGGAAGGCGATCGACCGGCCGTCCGGTGAGAACCGGCCCTGGTCGTCGCCGACCGAGTCGCCGGACACGTCGACGACGGTGCCCGACGCCGGGTCGACGGTGTACAGCTGGCTGCCCGCGTTGCCTGCTGGGAACGCCGAGAACAGGATGAGCCCGTTGGTTGCCTCGCTCGCCGACGCGGCTCCGCCCGTCCACGCGATGGCCAGAGCCCACCACGCCGTGGCCGCCAACAGCACTACCCGACCGCGGCGTGCGTGCGCCGCCGCGGTCCACCCCAGATGGTTTCGCACTCCGCCTGAACCTCGTTCTCGTCGAGCCCGCAACATGACCGTACCTGCCCTTCGTCTCCGACTTGATCGGCGTCGCGCGCCAGCGCGGCTGGGCCCGCCTCAGGCGCGGCGCAACTCCACGGACGGCCTGAGTCGGTGGGCCATCCAGGCTGGGACGAGCGCGACGAGGCCGGCGACGACCAGCGCGATCGGCACGATCGCGAGGATCGACCCCGACGGGATCGCCGGATCGGGCGCGACCGCTGATCGCGCCGCGAACGACTCCCAGATGAGCCGGCCGGCCGCCACGCCGAGCGGCAGCCCGACGAGGAGCGACATCGCCACCAGCACGACCGCCTGCACGATCACCGCCGTGCTGAGCTGTCGCCGCAGGAGCCCGAAGGTCCCGAGCATGGCGAGGTCACGTCGGCGCCGTGAGACGCCGGTGACGAGGAGGTGGGCGACCGACGCGATCGCCATGGCCGCGAGCACGGCTGCCAGCACCGTCGGCGTCGACCTGACCCGGCCGTAGTTGCGGACATCGGACGGGCGCTGATCGGTGACGACGGAGCAGTGCTGGGGGCAGAGGCCCGCTCGGTCCAAGCCGGCAGCCAGCGCGTTGACGCGGTCGCCCGCGAACGACGGTGGCGACAGGGCCAGCAGGAAGAAGTTGGCGCCGTCGTCGCCTCCGGGGGGCGCGAGCACCGCCGCGCCCTCCCCGAGTCCGGTCGGGGTGGTCTCGCCCTGACCGAAGAAGGGGAACACCGCACGGCCGACGACGCGCATGCGTTGCGAACCGGGCTGGCCGAGGAGCGCGACATCGACGACCTCACCGACCTGGTGGTGGATCCGCGACAGCGTGGTCGTGCCGAGCACGATCTCGTGGGTCGTGCGTGGGTTGCGTCCCTGCAGCAGGGTCGGGAACAGGATCGGTCCCTGCCCGGTGGTCAGCGCGATGGCGCTCACCTGGCGGTCGCCGATGGTCGCGTCACCGTGTGTGCCGAACGTCCAACCGGTGACGCCGCGCTGTCGGCGGAGGACGGCGGCGGCGTCGTTCGTGGCGATGCGGTCGAACTCGAGGTCGACCGATGCCTGCCACGTCTGGCCGTAGCGGGTGGGCGTGTGGACGAGCCGAACGAGGCTGGAGCCGAACGTGAGCGCAGCCGCCATCGCGGCGACCGCGACGACCGCACCGGCCAGAGCGGTCCTCGTAGGTACGGCGGACCGCCCTCGTCCGGCATCGAGCGCGAGGCTCGCTCCCACTGCGGCGCTCACCGGGATGTTCGATCGACGCACGAGCTCGATGACGCGCGACCGTCGCACCGCCCTCGCTTCCTCACGGCGGCTGACGAGGCGCCAGACCGGGCCGACGAGACCGAGCGAGAAGGCGACCACGATGGCCAGCGCGCCCAACGCGAGGACCGTGACGTCGATCGCGACGCCTGTGTCCGGCTCCGCCACGCGCGCAGGACCGATCGGCATAAGGGCGGACAGGGCGATCGCCGCGGCAACCGAGAGCCCGGCACCGAGGGTCGCCGTCAGCGCGCACTCGGCCGACGTCGCCCACGCGAGCTGCGCTCGGCTCCCGCCCAGCGCACGCAGCGTGGCGTGATCTTCGGAGGCGACGTGGACCTGCCGCAGCATGGCCTGGCCGGCGATCAGACCGCCCGTGAGCGTGACGAGCCCGCCGAAGAGCAGGAGCGCCACTGCCTGCGGGTGGATGTCATGGGTGACGCGCGCGGCTTGCTGGCGCTCGTCCACCACGAACAGCTGGCCGCCGGTCTCGGGATGGTCGGGGAGGAGGGCCTCGACGCGCTCGTGGAATGCCGCGATCGACCCGCCGGGTGCGAGCCGAACGAGCGCCGAGTCGAAGACGAAGTCCTGGGTCCCGAGCCGGTGCAGCAGCGCGGGTGTGACCTGGATGGTCGGCTCGGACGCCTGCGACGAGATCGGGAGCACGTTGTCGCGGGTGACGCCGACGCCCACGATGTGCAGCACGACGTCGGTCGAACGGGTCGGGTCGAGGCCCCGGGGCCCGGCCGGGCCGGCACGGAGGTGCAGCACGTCGCCGGCGTGAAGGTGCAGCTCGTGCGCGATGGCGCGGTCGGCCAGGGCCTCGTCGGGCCGGCGCGGGTCCGGAAGGCGACCGGCCGTGAGCTTCGGCCGCTCGACGCGCCGGCCCAGGCGATCGTCGGTACCTCCGCGCAGCAGGACCTCGGTGTGGCCGCCCGCGACCTCGGCGGAGACGCCGACGGTCGGAGCGACGACGTCCACGCCCGGGAGGCGTGCCACTGCCTCGTAGAAGCGGGCCTGGTGGCCGATGTTCTGGACCGCGTTCGGTCCGCTGACTGCGATGTTCACGTCGGCGGCGTCGGAGGCGCGCAGCAGCCGGGCGTAGGCGGAGTCCGTACGGCGCGCTCCGGCGACGGTCGTCAGCACGACGCCACCGGCCAATCCGAGCAGCAGCGCGACGCCGACCATGCCGCGCCAACGAGACCGGACCCCGGCCCGGGTGAACGCTCCCACCGCGCGCATCAGGGCATTCTGCGCAACCCCGGCCCCGGGCGACACAAGGCCAGCCCCCAGGCGAGATGGGTACCAGCACCCCACTCGGCGGTGCGCTGGAGGCTGCGACCCGCGGCGCCTACGTCAGGTCAGGTATCCGGAGCGGACCTGCTCGAGCGCCTCCCCGAACGGCCCGGACCAGGCGACCTCGCCGTGGCGGAGGAGCGTCGCGGCGTCGGCGAGGTCGATGGCCCGTTCGACGTACTGCTCGACGAGCACGATCGTCACGCCGTCGGCTTTCGCCCGGGCGAGCGCGTCGAACACGACGTCGACCATCCGGGGCGCGAGGCCGAGCGACATCTCGTCGGCGATGAGCAGCCGGGGCGGGGCGGCCAGCACGCGCGCCAGCGAGAGCATCTGCTGCTCCCCGCCCGAGAGGGTGCCGGCCGCCTGGCGCCGTCGCTCGCCGAGCACCGGGAACATCTCGAGCGCATGGTCGAGCGCAGCGGATCGCTCCCTCGGCGCCACCGCCGTGCGCAGCATGGCCCGAAGGTTGTCGACCACGGTGAGGTGGGGGAAGATGCCGCGCCCTTCGGGCACGTAGGCGACGCCCATGCGCGACCGGCGGTGCGAGGGCCAGCGGGTCACGTCGGTGCCGTCGATCCGGATGCGGCCGCGCTGCGGGATGACGACGCCGGCGATCGCGGCGGCCAGCGAGCTCTTGCCGGCCCCGTTGGCCCCGAGCACCGCCGTCGTCTGCCCGGGCTCGACCTGCAGATCGACACCGGCGAGCGCGCGGGCGCCGTCGTAGGAGACGCCGAGCCCGTCGATCTCGACGCGGGCGCCGCTCACGGCGCGGTCCCGAGGTAGGCGGCCTGCACGACGTCGCTGTTCGCAACCTCATCAGGCGGGCCCTCGGCGATGACCCGCCCGAAGTCGAGGACCGTCATCCGGTCGGCCAGACCGAGGACCATCGCCACGTTGTGCTCGACCAGGAGCATCGACACCCCGCGCGCGGCCCGCACCGTTCGCAGGCACTCGGTCAGGGCCCCGGTCTCGTCGGCGTCGAGCCCCGACGACGGCTCGTCGAGCAGGAGCACCCGCGGTTCCGTGGCCAGCGCCCGGCCGAGCTCGACGAGCCGGCCGATGCCGGGAGGCACGGTGCCTGCCCGCGCGCCGGCGACGTGGGTGAGCCCGACCAGCTCCAGGAGGCCGTCGACCGCGTCGTCCTCACCCGAGCGGGCGCGCCCGCCGAAGCCGATGCAGTCGAGCAGCACGCGACCGGCGACGTTGCGGTCGCGGGACCGGCGGGCGAGCACGAGGTGCTCGCGCACGGTCAAGGACGTGAAGAGCTCCTGGTGCTGGAAGGTGCGGGCCATCCCGGCCCGGGCCCGCCGTTGCGGCGACGCGCGGGTGACGTCGGCTCCGTCCAGCAGGACCCGCCCGTCACGCGGTCGCACGAGCCCGGACAGCACACCGAAGCAGGTCGTCTTGCCGGCGCCGTTCGGTCCGATCAGCCCGGTGATCGAGCCCTCCTCCACCGCGACGGTCACGTGGTCGAGCGCGACGAGGCCGCCGTAGCGGACCG